>JABAZL010000013.1:3640-9008 GCA_018608425.1 Flavobacteriaceae bacterium | reverse complement strand
AAGAGTTTGAAAGGAAGTGCTCTCAAAGTAGCTCAGATGTTGAGCATGGAGAAAAACTTACTTCCAAGTGCTTATGTCGATAAATTCAGCTTGGCTCAGTTTTCTGTTCCGCCTTTATCAGGCCCATTAGTTCGTAAAACATTCAAGCAATACCTCGGAAATTATCCGGAGGAGATATTCGACACCTTTACTGCCGAATCGGTAAACGCTGCAAGTATTGGTCAAGTTCATAAAGCTATAAATAAGGGTAAAAAACTGGCTGTTAAAATTCAATACCCTGGGGTAGCGAATAGCATCAGTTCTGACCTCACTTTGGTTAAGCCCGTTGCTACACGTTTATTTAATCTCAGAGGAAAAGATTCTGAAAAATATTTTGAGGAAGTAGAAGGAAAACTCATAGAGGAAACTAACTACACGCTTGAATTGGAGCAAAGTAAGGAAATTACAGAAGCTTGTTCGATGATTCCTAATCTTAAATTCCCAAACTACTATCCAGAATTTTCTTGTGATAAAATCCTAACCATGGATTGGATGGAGGGTATACATTTGTCAGAGTATACTGCTCGGAACAATGACCCTGAGCAAATGCAACAAGTAGGACAAACCCTATGGGATTTCTATATGTATCAGATGCACGTTCTGAAACGTGTGCATGCCGATCCACATCCTGGGAACTTTTTGGTTGACAAATCGGGGGCTTTAGTCGCTATTGATTTTGGGTGTATAAAAGAAGTTCCAGAGGACTTCTATGTTCCTTATTTTGAATTGGCACAAAAAGAAGCGATTGACGATCGCGATTTTTTTATTGATAAAATCACAACACTAGAAATTCTAAGACCGGACGATTCTGCAGAAGATAGTGCCTACATTACAGATTTATTCCACGAGCTATTGGGTGTATTAACCTTTCCTTTTCACAACGACACCTTTGACTTTTCAGATGAAAGCTTTTGGTCTAAAGTGGCTCAGATGAGTGAACGCCTCTCTCAAGATGAGCAGATTCGGAAATTAAATGGAAACCGTGGTTCAAGACATTTTCTGTACATCAACCGCACGTTCTTTGGTCTCTATAATTTACTTCATGACCTCAAAGCAGATATCGTCGTAAATAATTATAAAAAGTTCATCTAATTCCTTTGTATTAGATTCTATTATTCTTTACTTGTACTACTAACTACTATTTAGATTATGTATAATTCGAGAATTATTGGCTTAGGAAAGTATGTCCCAGAAAATGTTGTAACCAATGCAGATTTATCCAAAATGATGGATACATCTGACGAATGGATTACCGAGCGAACCGGAATAAAGGAACGCCGTCACATCAAAAAAGGGGATGGAAATACGACTGCTACTATGGCATTAAAGGCAACCAAAATTGCTTTGGAACGTGCTAATATGGCAGCTGAAGACCTCGATTTAATCCTTTTTGCAACCCTAAGCCCTGATTATTATTTCCCAGGATCTGGAGTTGTTCTTCAAGATTTATTAGGAATTCCAGCCTGTCCAGCAATGGATATACGAAACCAATGCAGTGGTTTTATATACGCATTGTCTACAGCAGATCAGTTCATCAAAACTGGGATGTACAAAAATGTATTGGTCGTTGGAGCTGAAAATCATTCTGGTGGTTTGGATATGACTTCAAGAGGGCGTGGCGTATCTGTTATTTTTGGGGATGGAGCTGGAGCTGCTATCCTTACACGAGAAACCAATATGGAACGTGGGATTTTATCTTCACACATCTATTCAGAAGGCTCTTATGCCGAGGAACTTTCTCTAATTGGACCCAGTACCAATCGTTGGGTTCCCGAGATAATTAGTGCAAACGATCCCGATGATCTCAGTTATTACCCTTATATGAACGGTCAAGTGGTATTTAAACATGCCGTTGTTCGCTTCTCAGAGGTCATAAACGAAGGTTTGCAAAAGAACAACTGGCAAGCAAGTGATATCGATATGCTGGTTCCACATCAGGCAAATTTAAGAATATCGCAGTTCATCCAAAAGAAATTTGGACTGAGCGATGATCAGGTATACAACAACATCATGCGTTACGGAAACACAACAGCCGCTTCCATTCCAATTGCTTTGACCGAAGCATGGGAAGAAGGCAAGATAGAAGAAGGTTCTAAAGTAGTACTCGCAGCATTTGGTAGTGGATTTACTTGGGGAAGTTCTATTATGGTTTGGTAGCAATGAAACAAACTCTCAAAACTACCTTAATCTTGGGCGCTTCGACAAACGAAGAACGCTATTCGTACAAAGCTTTATACAAATTAAGAGCAGCAAATCATCCTGTATATGCTTTAGGTTTTCGAGAAGGTGCCTTAGCGGGTATATCAATTCATACGGAACATCAGGTCTCTTGGAATGACATAGATACTGTAACCTTGTATTTAGGTCCTGCGCGACAAGAAAGCTATTATGATTATTTATTGACCCTAAAGCCAAGGCGAATAATTTTCAATCCAGGAACAGAAAATGTAGAATTTGAAAAGCGTTTACGAGACGCTGGTATTGAAACCGAACAGTCTTGTACTTTAGTTTTGCTTGCTACGAATCAATATTAAGCCTACGAATGTAAATAAGCCATTCAGGGGTAACAATTCATACCCTACTTGATATCCGCCCAATACAGCCGCATCGATACCACCCAGAAAACTTGTAAGGCCAACGGAAGCAAACACCACAAACCATACATACCGATCTTTGATGGTGTATTTTGTGAAAATGCTAAAGGCAAATAAACCCAATAAGGGTCCATATGTATATCCCGCAACCGTAAGGAGACTATCGATTACGTTCGTGTTCAGGATGTGTTTAAAAGCGATAACCACCAGAATCAATAAAAAGCTCATTCCAATATGCGTTTTCTTTCGGAGGCTTTTTTGTTTTGCTGGATCTTGTTTTTCTATGGCTAAAAAATCAACACAAAAGGAAGTTGTTAATGAGGTGAGTGCACTGTCAGCACTACTATAAGCTGCTGCAATTAGACCTAAAATAAAGGTAATTCCTACCCCCAAACCTAGGGTTCCATTCAATGCAATTTCTGGGAAAAGTAAATCAGTTTTTGGATTACCATCCATAAGTGGAAGAGCAATACCTTCTTTTCCAGCGTATATATATAGCAAAGCGCCTAGCAACATAAAGAGTCCAGTAACAACAACCAAAACTAAACTAAAAACGACCATGTTCTTCTGTGCATCCTTTAAATTCCGACAACTCAGGTTTTTCTGCATCATGTCTTGATCCAGCCCTGTCATACAAATGGTGATGAAAATTCCTCCAATAAATGATTTAAAGAAATGATTTCGAACCAAGAAAGAGTCGGTTACTAAAACTGAATTGTATTGTTCAAATTCAGCAGATTTTAAGAAATCCATCATACTCCATCCAAGTTCTTTATTGATATACAGAATGGACAAAAAGACCGCTAAAATCATCAAACTGGTTTGCAATGTATCGGTCCAAACAATGGTTTTGATTCCTCCTCGTTGGGTATAGATCCATATCAGTGCAATGGATAAAATCACAGTAAATTCAAACGGCACATGGAGTGCGTCGAAGATGAATTGTTGTAACACAATAGCAACTAAAAACAAACGGAAAGCTGCGCCCAAAACACGGGAGATAAAAAAGAATAAGGCTCCAGCGCGATGGCTATTCTTTCCGAGACGGACATCAAGGTATTGGTAAATCGAGGTTACCTGATTTTTGTAATAAACGGGGAGCAATACATAGGCCACAACAAAATAACCCACCATATAGCCTAAGACGACTTGGAAGTAGCTGAATTGAGAAGCTTCAATCCAACCCGGTACGGAGATGAAAGTCACTCCAGAAAGTGAGGCTCCTACCATCCCAAAGGCTACTAAATACCAAGAAGAACTTCGGTTGGCAGTAAAAAACTCCTTATTTGAATCTTCTTTACTTGTTAAATATGAGATCAGCATAAGTACTGAAAAATAACAGAGTACAAGGGTGAGAATGAATATGGGTGTTATCATAGTCGCCAAAGGTATAAAAGAAATAGCAATCAAAGTTTTTAAATGAATTGCTTTGTGTTTTTAACAAAAAAAAATGCTCTTAATTTGCATTCACAAATTCAAAAAATAAAGTTATTCGACGGTTTATTTTGTATTTTTGTCTTCATGGATTTTTCTTCAAAACTTTTAGAACTTGCCGTTGATCAAATGTCTCAATTACCTGGGATTGGAAAGCGAACAGCCCTGCGATTGGTTTTACATTTATTGAAGCAGCCCAAAGAGCAAACAGAAGGAATTGTTTCGGCATTGAGTATGTTTCGATCAGAGATTATTTTTTGTTCTGAATGCCACAATATTGCCGATACAGCCGTTTGTGAAATCTGCGCAAATCCCAGAAGAACAGACGACCAAATCTGTGTGGTTGAAGATATTCGGGATGTAATGGCCATAGAAAACACAGGTCAATTTCAAGGGAAGTACCATGTTCTGAATGGTATTATTTCTCCGATTGATGGGATAGGTCCTCAAGATTTAACAATCACATCTTTGGTTGAAAAAGTAAAATTAGGCAAGGTTAAAGAAATTATTTTTGCTCTGAGTGCCACTATGGAAGGCGATACCACGATTTTTTATATCAATAAACAGCTCACTTCTTTTGAAGTATTGGTGTCAACCATCGCCCGCGGAATACCTGTTGGAGATGAGTTGGAATATGCTGATGAAGTTACCCTAGGACGCAGTATTCTAAAACGCATCCCCTATGAAGATTCACTTCAAGGATAGGAAGCTTTATGTTTTGTGAAAAACTCTCTAAGAATTTTGATACCTTTGTACCACTTTAAAAAGCTATAAACTATGGGTAAATACCTGCTTAAATTACCGAAGATGGGAGAGAGTGTTGCAGAAGCAACGCTAACTACTTGGCTTAAAGATGTGGGTGATTCCATTGCAGTTGATGAGTCAATTGTTGAAGTTGCAACGGACAAGGTCGATTCTGATGTCCCATCGGAAGTTGAAGGAATTCTTCTAGAGAAAAAATTTCAAGTCAATGAAATCGCTCAAGTTGGCGATGTAATTGCCGTTATTGAAATTGCAGGTACGGACGAAGCTTCTGAAGAAGAAGTTGTTTCTGATCCGCTTCCAGAAGTAAAAGAAACCCCTAAAGAAGATCCAGTAGCTGTAATAGAAGCTGCAGTTTCTTCGGCACAATCAACTGTTCAAACGCCTACAATATCGTCTAGCGATACGAAACGTTTTTATTCCCCTTTGGTAAAGAATATAGCCAAGGAAGAAGGAATTGCTTTAGAAGAATTGGAAAATATTCAAGGAACAGGTGATAAGGGAAGAGTAACTAAAAAAGATATTTTAGGATACATAAA
>JABAZL010000013.1:0-3540 GCA_018608425.1 Flavobacteriaceae bacterium | reverse complement strand
TGCTCCAGTTCAAAGCGAAATTCAGATTGAAGAAAAGCAAATAGATGTTCCTAAGCCCGCTCCAGTATCAATTTCTGGGCAAGACCAACACATCGAAATGACCCGTATGGGTAAAATGATTTCTGATCATATGGTCAATAGCCGGAAAATTTCGGCTCATGTTCAATCCTTTGTTGAGGTCGATGTAACGGATTTGTGGGATTGGAGAGAACGTGTGAAAGGAAAATTTCAAAAACGAGAGCAAGAGAAGCTAACGTTTACTCCTATCTTTATTGCTGCCGTTGTTCAGGCGCTCAAGGAATTTCCGTTACTCAACAGTTCTGTAAGTGAAAATACAATCATCCAAAAGAAAGTGATTAACGTTGGAATGGCCACTGCTCTTGGCGATGGAAATCTAATAGTACCCGTTATAAAGAATACAGACCATCTCAACCTTGTTGGTTTAGCAAGAGCCGTAAACGATCTTTCGATTCGTGCTCGAAATAATGAATTAGCGCCCGACGAAGTGCAAGGTGGGACCTATACGGTTACCAATGTTGGAAACTTTGGTTCCATCACAGGAATACCCATCATCAACCAACCGCAAGTAGGGATTTTGGCAATTGGTGTAATTCGTAAAATGCCTGCCGTAATCGAAACGGCGAATGGTGATTTTATTGGAATACGCAGAAAAATGATCCTCTGTCATAGCTACGATCACCGCATCATAAACGGAGCTATGGGCGGACAGTTTGTAAAAGCTGTTGCCGATGCGCTGGAACAATGGGATACATCAATTGATTTTTAAATACTGAACTATGGGACTTGACCTCAAACGACCACTATGCTTTTTTGACCTTGAAACTACAGGTGTAAATGTTGTTAGTGATCGAATCGTAGAAATTGCGGTTCTGAAATTACTGCCTAATGGAAACAAAGAAGGGAAAACCTGGTTGGTGAATCCCGAAATGCACATTCCAAAAGGAGCTTCGGATGTTCATGGAATTACCAACGAACAAGTTAAAGATGCTCCAAACTTCAAAACGCTTTCCAAAGAAATTTATGATTTCATGAAAGATTGCGATTGGGCTGGATTCAATTCTGACCGCTTTGATATTCCTTTGATAGCAGAAGAGTTTATGCGAGCAGAAGTTGATTTTGATCTTAAAAACCACAAGACAATCGATGTGCAAACTATTTTCCATAAAATGGAGCAACGCACACTAAGTGCAGCACTCAAGTTTTATTGTGATAAAGAGTTAGTCAATGCACACTCTGCCATGGCAGATACCGATGCAACCTATGAGGTGTTGTTGGCTCAGGTAGAGCGTTATGATGAATTAGAAAACAACTTAGATTTCCTAAGCGAATTTTCTACTCGCAAGCGTTCTTTAGATGTTGCTGGCTTTATTGTTTTGAATAAAGAAGATGTGGCATGTTTTTCATTTGGAAAACATAAAGGTAAAACAGTAGATGAGGTACTGGAAAAAGAACCGGGTTATTTCGGATGGTTACTCAATGCTGATTTCCCTCTATACACCAAAAAAGTCCTAACAGCTATACGTTTGAGTAAGTTTAATGGAGCTAAATAGTAAAACGAACTGCTTTCTATCCAGTTCAGATAAACTTGATTTATGAAAATAATATGCATTGGTCGCAACTATACAGACCACATCGAAGAATTGGCGAATGAACGTCCAGAAGATCCTGTTGTTTTTTTAAAGCCAGATACTTCTTTAGTACTAAAAAACCAGCCTTTCTTTATTCCTCCATTTTCAGATGATGTGCATTATGAAGTTGAGATTTTGGTTCGAATTAACAGAATAGGAAAACATATTCAACAGAAATTTGCTCATAAATACTACGATGAAATAGGTTTGGGAATTGATTTTACTGCACGTGATCTCCAAGCTAAACTCAAAGCAAAAGGATTACCTTGGGAAAAAGCCAAAGCTTTTGACGGAGCGGCAGTAGTAGGTGATTGGGTGAATAAATCCGAGCTCCCACACATCGATGAATTGCAGTTTGAAATGACGAAAAATGGAACTGTAGTGCAACAGTCTTCTTCCGCTTTAATGCTCTGGAAAGTAGACGAATTGATTGCCTATGTTTCCCAGTTTTTTACACTAAAAATCGGTGATATCATTTTTACTGGAACTCCAGCTGGAGTTGGCCCAGTAGCGGAGAATGACGTTTTAGAAGGGTCGCTAGAAGGGCGTCAATTATTTTCCATTAAAGTAAAATAAAATATGATCGCAGAAATTGTTAGTATCGGTGATGAAATTCTTATCGGTCAAATAGTCAATACCAATGCTGTTTTTATTGCAAAGGAATTGAATAAAATAGGAATTGAAGTTGGGCAAATAACCTCTATTTCAGATCGGAAAGAACATATTGAAAGTTGTTTGGATGACGCTCAGAAAAGAGCACAGGTTATTATCTTAACAGGCGGGCTTGGCCCTACCAAAGACGATTTAACCAAGCACACACTTTGTTCTTATTTTGATGATGTTTTGGTTAAAAACGAAATTGTTTTGGAACGTATCGAAGAGATGTTTGCTAAGTATGTGCCTACTCCAATAAACGACGAAAACAGGAAACAAGCTTTACTTCCTTCAAAGGCTAAGGTGTTGAACAATCTTCACGGAACTGCATCAGGTATGTGGTTTGAAGCAGAAGATCGTGTAATTATTTCTCTGCCGGGTGTGCCTTTTGAAATGAAAGCCTTGGTAAGTAATGAAGTGATTCCAGCTTTACAAAAACATTATACACGACCCTACATTATTCACAAAACCTTATTGACTTATGGTTTAGGCGAGAGTGTGATTGCCGAACGTATTGAGCAATGGGAAAACGAATTGCCCGATGATATAAAACTAGCTTATCTTCCGAACTTAGGAAGAGTTCGTTTGCGTTTGTCCGGAAAAGGAACAGATCAAACCTTGCTCGACCGACGCATAGATGCAGAAATAGAAAAATTATATCCGCTGATCGGGGATATCATAATGGGCTTTGAAGAAGAAGCTTCTATCGAAGAACAACTTCAAGCTCAATTCATAAAAACAAACAACACTCTTGCAGTTGCAGAAAGTTGTACTGGTGGAAAAATAGCCAATCGCTTCACTCAAATTCCTGGCGCTTCTGCGTATTTCAAAGGAGGAGTAGTCGCCTACGCTACAGAAGTTAAAGTAAACCTCTTAGGGGTATCTCAATCCTTGATTGACAGCTATTCAGTGGTGAGTGCACCGGTTGCTGAAGCTATGGCAGTAGCTGCTCGAGAACGATTTGGCGCAACGATAGGTGTTGCTACTACAGGCAATGCTGGACCTTCTAAAGGCGATTCGGATGCTGAGCTTGGAACGGTTTACATTGCATTGGCTTCACAAAACGGTGTAGTTTCTTACGAATTTC
This sequence comes from Flavobacteriaceae bacterium, assembly GCA_018608425.1. GTDB lineage: Bacteria > Bacteroidota > Bacteroidia > Flavobacteriales > Flavobacteriaceae > Arcticimaribacter. The sequence continues at coordinate 150 of JABAZL010000013.1, read as the reverse complement.
ATTTGGGTAGGCACCGAGATCGCGTAGTTGAAAAGGCAGTACATAAGGTCATGGAATTGCTTCATAAAGAAGTTTTTTAAAGGGTACTTTTCATTAGTATGCATTATTGAATTAAAAGATGTATTCAGTTGAGAGGATACAAAAATTATG
>JABAZL010000170.1 GCA_018608425.1 Flavobacteriaceae bacterium | reverse complement strand
TCAACCAAGGATTGGAAGCGCATTTTTTAAAGACTGTGTCGTCTTAATAGACAACAGTAATAACAGTTATAAAATAAAAAGTAGTTTTCATTAAGGAAGATTAAAATTAGATTCTAAAGAAATCCCTAACTTGTTTTTTTTAATAGAATCGATGAAAAAAATATACTGTATACTATCCACTATCTTTCTGAGTTTTTTTTCGTGCAATGGCACACCAGAACCTATTATAAATACTACTGGAGTTTCCTTGGATCTTGCCCAATACCGTGCAGAACAAGTATCGAATGTGGTTTATGATTTAAGCTTTTTAATTCCCGAGCAAAAAGAGCAACCCATAACTTCCAAACTTAAGCTCACAGCTACTGTTACTGACCTAACAAACCCTTTGTATTTGGATTTTAAAGAAGATTCGAAAAACCTTCAATATCTTTCAGTAAACGGACAAGTTGTTGATATACAACACGAACTAGAACATCTGATCATTCCACAAAAGCATTTAGTTATAGGACAAAACCAAATTACAATTGATTTTATAGCGGGTGATCTATCCCTCAACCGAAACGATGATTATCTCTATACCCTTCTAGTACCCGATCGTGCAAGAACATTATTTCCATGCTTCGATCAGCCCAACATAAAAGCTAACTACAACCTTAGTATTCGTGTACCAAAAGATTGGACTGTTTTAGCAGGTGCAACACTAAACACAAGAGCAAATGATGGCGTTAATTCTACCTTTATTTTTAACACAAGTGATTTGATGAGTACTTATTTATTTTCTTTTGTTGCTGGTAATTTTAAACAGGCTACTTCTACTGGGAAAACACGTTATATGAATTTACTCTATCGAGAAAGTGATCCTACAAAAACAACCATTAGTATCCCTTCTCTTTTTGCAATTCATAAATCCAGTTTGGATTATTTAGAAAATTACACCGACACTACTTATCCATTTCAAAAATTTGATTTTGCCACCATCCCCGGGTTTCAGTATGGTGGAATGGAGCACACAGGAGCCATTCAATACCGTGAATCTGTTTTGTTTCTAGATAAAAATGCAACACAGGCTCAAGAATTATCGCGGGCAAAACTAATTGCCCATGAAACCGCTCATATGTGGTTTGGAAACTTGGTTACCATGGAATGGTTTACAGATGTTTGGATGAAAGAGGTATTTGCCAACTTCATGGCTGGTAAAATCGTAAATCCGCTTTTTAAAAGCATCAATCACGACCTGCAATTCATGACAGCCCACTACCCTAGTGCTTATGGTGTAGATCGCACACAAGGCAGTAATCCCATTCGGCAAGATTTAGATAATTTAGAGAATGCAGGATCGCTATACGGCAGTATCATATACAACAAAGCACCCATTATGATGCGCCAATTGGAGTTGGCACTTGGGAAAGATGGTTTTAAAGAAGGAATTCAAAGCTATATTAAGCAGTACAGCAACAGCAACTCAGATTGGAATGGATTGGTCTCTATACTTGATCGAAAAACCGATTTAGATCTAAAGCAGTGGAGTGATGTTTGGGTAAATTCAACAGGACGTCCAGTATTTTCAGAACAAATAACCTATGACGAGAATCAAAACATAAGTAAGTTCAATTTGTTGCAACAAGCAGAAGATGGAACGGATAAGATTTGGCCACAGGCGTTTGAAATTGATCTTATCTATGCTGACCATACTCGAAAAATAGCTGTCTTAAGCAACAGTAAAAGCATAGAGCTTCCCAAAGCAATTGGTTTAAAAAAACCCAAAACCATACTTTATAACAGCAATGGGTTTGGTTATGGTGTATTTCCTACCAATGAAAAGAACTTAGAAATATCCATTGCGTTACAAAACGAAGTTTCTAAAGCACATATATACCTCAACACCTACGAGAATGTTATTCTTGGTAACAGCGATGTATTGGATGCCTACCAAAGTTTTTTGAAAGGTATTGAGATAGAATCAAATGAGTTGATTTTAGGTTTACTTACAAGACAAACTAAAGCTTTATTTTGGAATCATTTTAGTAGCACACAACGCAAAGAAATGCTGCCTCAATTGGAAGAAATACTTTTAAAACGATTGAATTCAGAAGCATCCAAGAACATTAAAAAAACGCTTTTCAACACCTACCGATCCATAGCCTATTCTCTAGAAGGCCAAGCAACCTTATATCGTATTTGGAAGGAAGAAGATCAATTCGATAATCTAACGCTGAATCAAGATGATTATACACGGTTGGCACAAACCTTATCGCTTTATGGACATCCAAAAGCAGTTTCAATTTTAAGGCAAGCAAAAGATAAGCTAACCAATCCCGACAAGCGCGAGCGTTTTGAATTTTTAGAACCCGCATTATCAAATAATTCAGAAACTCGAGCTGCTTTTTTTAAGGGCTTCCGTAATCCTGAAAATAGAGCAAAAGAAAGCTGGGTTCAAACTGCTGCTGCCTATATACATCATCCGCTTCATCAAGAAGAATCTATTCGTAACCTAAACCTTAGTTTAGAATTGCTTGAAGAGATTCAACAAACTGGCGACATCTTCTTTCCTAAACGATGGTTAGATGCCACCATAGGGCTTTATACCTCTAAAGAAGCTTATGACCTTGTCGCTGCCTACTTAGAGAGTCATCCTAACATAGATACCAATTTAAAAAGAAAGTTACTTCAAGCATCGGACAAGCTCTATAGAAAACATGCAAAGAAGTAAAATGAAGATGCTAATGAAGTAGTATCTTTGACCGATTCCAAAAACAGATTCATGGCTACTTCAAAAAAACCGCAGGAAAAATCAAGGTTGCATCCCCGAAATAAAAACCGAGATCGTTATGATTTAAATGCGCTAATCATTGCAAACCCTGATTTGAAAGCATTTGTTAAACCCAATAAACACGGTGATGATTCGGTAGATTTTGCCAACCCAAAAGCGGTAAAGATTTTAAATAAAGCCTTGTTAAATCACTACTACGGAATAGCTCATTGGGACTTTCCAGACAGCAACCTCTGCCCTCCTATTCCTGGAAGAGCCGATTATATTCATTATCTCGCAGACCTACTTTGTGAACACAATTTTGGGAGAAATCCAAATGGAGCAAAAATCAAATGCTTAGATGTTGGCGTTGGTGCAAATTGTATTTACCCTATTTTGGGTGCTACAGAATATAATTGGAATTTTATTGGATCTGATATTGACCCACAATCCATAACAACAGCAGAAGAAATTGTAAAGTCAAATCCTAGTTTAGTTGGTAAAATAGAATGTAAGCTTCAAAATGATCCAAAAGCAATTTTCAGAGGAATTATTGGAAGTAAAGACATTGTCGACCTTACATTGTGCAACCCCCCTTTTCACGAGTCTGAAGAAGCAGCTCAAAAAGGCAGCCTAAGAAAAGTACAGAACCTCAGTGGTAAAAAAATAAAGACGGCAGCTTTAAATTTTTCTGGAGTAAGTAAAGAATTAATTTTCGAGGGTGGTGAAGTTAAATTCATTTCAAATATGGTGTTGCAGAGCAAAACCTTTGCAAATAATTGTTTCTGGTTTACTACGCTTGTATCCAAACAATCGAATCTAAAAGCAATTTACAAAGCCTTAGATCAAGTTGGAGCGTTTGAAGTTAAAACCATTCCAATGGGGACTGGAAATAAGGTAACGCGTATTGTTGCATGGACTTTCCTTTCCAAGAGCAAACAAAACGAATGGAGTAAAAATCGATGGAAATAATTCAAGAAATCCAAATCATTTAAAACAAAAAAAGCACCGCTATAGCGGTGCTTTTTAGTTTGTAAGGACAATTGTTATTCTTTAACTTCTTCGAAGTCAACATCCTGAACATCATCTCCTCCAGCGCCTTCAGCAGCTGGCTCTCCTTGAGCATCAGCTCCAGGTTGAGCAGCTCCATCTGCTTGTGCTTTATACATTTCTTCAGAAGCATTTTTCCAAGCCTCATTGATTTTTTCTAAAGCAGGTTCTGTAAGTGCGATATCTTTTGCTTCGAATGCTTTCTTCAATTCTTCTAAAGCTTCTTCAATTGGCTTTTTCTTATCATCAGAAAGTTTTTCGCCAAATTCTTTCAATTGACTTTCGGTTTGGAAAATCATTTGATCAGCGCTGTTGAGTTTATCAACTTGCTCCTTTGCAGCTTTATCAGATTCTGCATTAGCTTCAGCTTCTTGACGCATTTTTTGGATTTCTTCTTCGGTCAGCCCAGAAGAAGCCTCGATACGAATATCTTGTGTTTTTCCTGTTGCTTTATCAGAAGCTGTTACTTTGATTATCCCGTTTGCATCAATATCAAAGGTAACCTCAATCTGTGGCGTTCCTCTTTGTGCTGGAGGAATACCGTCTAAATGAAAACGACCAATGGTTTTGTTGTCCGAAGCCATAGAACGTTCTCCTTGGATTACGTGAATTTCAACCGAAGGCTGATTGTCGGCGGCAGTTGAAAATACTTGTGACTTTTTTGTTGGAATTGTAGTGTTTGATTCAATCAACTTGGTCATTACACTTCCCATTGTTTCGATTCCTAGAGATAACGGAGTTACATCTAACAATAAAACATCTTTTACATCTCCAGACAAAACACCACCTTGTATTGCTGCACCAACGGCAACAACTTCATCAGGGTTTACACCTTTCGATGGCTTTTTACCAAAGAATTTTTCAACCTCTTCTTGAATCACAGGAATACGAGTTGATCCACCAACTAAAATAATTTCGTCGATTTCAGAAGTCGTTAAACCTGCATCATCTAAAGCTTTCTTTACAGGAGCCATTGAACGACGTACCAACTCATCAGCAAGTTGTTCAAACTTAGAACGAGTAAGTGTTGTTACTAAGTGTTTAGGTCCAGAAGCAGTAGCTGTTACATAAGGCAAGTTAATTTCTGTTTGAGGAGAAGATGAAAGTTCAATTTTTGCTTTTTCTGCAGCTTCTTTCAAGCGTTGAAGCGCCATTGGATCTTGACGTAAATCGATATCCTCAGCAGCTTTAAAATCGTCCGCTAACCAGTCAATTAATACTTGATCAAAATCGTCTCCACCAAGGTGAGTGTCACCATTGGTAGATAGTACTTCAAAAACACCATCACCTAATTCAAGGATAGAGATATCAAAAGTTCCACCTCCAAGGTCATAAACTGCAATCTTGCGGTCTGCGCCATCTTTTTTATCTAAACCATAAGCCAATGCTGCTGCAGTAGGCTCGTTGATGATACGTTGAACCTTAAGTCCAGAAATCTCACCAGCTTCTTTAGTAGCTTGACGTTGTGCATCGTTAAAATATGCAGGTACAGTAATAACTGCTTCCGTCACATCATGCCCTAAATAGTCTTCTGCAGTTTTCTTCATTTTCTGAAGGATCATTGCAGAAAGTTCTTGAGGTGTGTACAAACGACCATCGATGTCTACACGAGGGGTATTATTATCTCCTTTCACTACTTTGTAAGCTACAGTAGAAGCTTCTTTTGAAGATTCAGAATATTTATTCCCCATAAAACGCTTAACCGAAGCAATCGTTTTTGTTGGGTTAGTAACCGCTTGACGTTTTGCAGGGTCACCAACTTTAATTTCACCACCTTCAACAAATGCAATTACGGAAGGAGTTGTTCTCTTTCCTTCAGCATTTGGGATTACTACAGGTTCGTTTCCTTCCATTACAGAAACACACGAGTTCGTAGTTCCTAAATCAATTCCAATTATTTTACTCATTTCAAATATATTTTATTTTAAAATTTATAGTCAAGTAGTATGCCACAACAAAAAAACTGACAGGCTGTCAGCGTCATACACAAATAGATGTCATTTGCTCCATTAATTGGACTTTAGGAATGTCATTTTACGATTAAACTCAAAAGAAAAAGAGTACATTTGGTGAAAATTATTTGAACAATGTCTGCAGCAAAGAATACATATAATAGAGTAACCACACACTCGCTTTTGAAAATGAAAGCAGAAGGAGAAAAAATAGCCATGCTAACGGCATACGACTTTACCCTTGCAGGTCTTGTAGATCAAGCCGGTATAGATGTGATTTTAGTAGGAGATTCTGCTTCGAATGTAATTGCTGGTCATGAAACTACTTTACCAATTACCTTAGATCAGATGATTTATCACGCAAGTGCTGTCATTCGTGGCGTGAAAAGAGCACTGGTTGTGGTTGATCTTCCTTTTGGAACTTATCAAGCAGATTCTAAAGAAGCACTTCGTTCTGCCATTAAAATAATGAAGGAGTCTGGTGCACATGCTGTAAAGCTAGAAGGGGGTTTTCAAGAGCGGTCGTCCATTGAACGTATACTCCAAGCTGGGATTCCAGTCATGGGGCATTTGGGCCTTACGCCACAATCCATATACAAGTTTGGAACCTACACAGTTAGAGCCAAAGAAGAAGCGGAAGCAAAACAACTAATAGAAGATGCAAAGATGCTCGAAGAAGTTGGATGTTTTGGCTTGGTTCTAGAAAAAGTACCTGCCCATTTGGCTGAAAAAGTTGCTTCTTTAGTTTCTATACCTGTTATTGGTATCGGAGCTGGAAATGGTGTCGATGGGCAAGTTTTGGTTCTTCATGATATGCTGGGAATGAGCAAAGAGTTCAGTCCTCGTTTCTTAAGACGCTATCTAGACTTACACACCGAAATTATCGGAGCGATTCAACAATACACCAAAGACGTGAAGAAAAAAGATTTTCCTAACGAGTCAGAACAATACTAATTACAGTAAAAAGAATATGAAGTTAGATATACTCTTTGAGGACAATCATCTATTAATAATAAACAAACCCATCGGTGTTTTAGTTCAAGGAGACAAAACGGGCGATATCCCTTTAGTAGATCTTGCCAAAGCCTACATCAAACAGAAATACAATAAACCTGGGGCAGTTTTTTTAGGTGTTGTACATCGATTAGACCGCCCTACAAGTGGTGCAATTGTATTCGCTAGAACTTCCAAAGCTCTTGAGCGTTTAAATTTGCAATTCAAAGAACGGGTTACCAAGAAGGTATATTGGGCTATTACTAAAGAAACACCCAACCCATCCGAAGGCACCCTAATTCACTGGACAGTTCGCAATCAAAAACAAAATAAATCTTACGCTCATAAAAAGGAAACTCCAGAATCTAAAAAAGCAATTTTAAAATATTCGATTAAGAAAAAATTAGACAATTATTCTTTACTAGAAATCGAACTAGAAACGGGACGTCATCATCAAATTCGTGCACAGTTAACCGCAATTGGATGTCCAATTAAAGGAGACCTGAAATACGGCTCGGCTCGGAGTAATCCAAACGGAAGTATACACTTGCACGCGCGTTCTCTTGAAATCTTACACCCAATTTCCAAAGAACCAATAAAATGTATTGCACCTCTTCCTAAAGATGCTCTGTGGGATGCCTGTTCTTCCGATTAATTACAGCAGCTTTTGCATGTATAATCTCGGCTACTGTTTTGTTTTGAATCTTACTCTCTAACCAAGACTGAATATCAAGATATAAAAACGCCCTGCGCTCGTATGGGTCTTGTTCGTATTGTTTTAGCTCTTCGTGTAATTTTCGGAAGGCATCTTTTAATTCGCTTGGATAAATATTCCCTAGTTTTCGCACAAACCGAATTAAGGATTTCTGAACTTCGTGCAAGTCGCCCATCTTCAAAAGAAACTTGAAAGTATCGCGAATGTGCTGATCTAAGTGATAGTCAAAACCAGCCTCATAATGTGCTATTAGATTTAGTAAACGTGTGAAACAAAGGAGGTCTTCCCGCATTTTCAGTTTTTTATTGTTTACAATTAAATTCAAATAGACAATAGCTTTTTCAAAATCGTTAGATCCAAAATACAAGCATGCAATTTTGTAATAAAACATCATAACATGATGCTCATCAATTTGATTTTTAAAATAATCAATTTCTTTTAACAGCGGTTCAATGATTTCTTGACCGGCTTTGAAATTTCCTTCCAAGAAATATAAGTTAAAACGATTATTGTATTCGTAGAGAAATGCCAATGAGCTTAGGTTATCATTTTTCGGGAATTCAACACTAACCAATGTTTTTTGCATTTTCTGTAATACCTCACGAAACTTGATGGGATACTTCAGTAGAGTAATAGACTCTAATAAATAATTGTTCCCTTGGAGGTAGAATACTGGATGAGAAGGAATCATATCGGGTTGTTCTTCGAAAAGATCGACCCACTTCATAGAATACCGATAACTGGACAAAAAATCTTGAGTAAGCAGGCTATACCATACATGAGCTTTGAAATACCAAAGCTTTTCTCTAAAACCAAGTTCATCAAAATCAAACTTAGGAAGTCGCTCAAAAAAGAATTTTGTAATCGCACGAAACTCTTCATCACTCTTGGCATAACCCGTTTTAATTAAGCGTTCGTAGAGCTCCAATGATAAATTAGATAGCTGACTCGATATATGATTTTGATTGCTAAAGTATGTTGCATCACGAACCAATTCTTCCGTTCTATTACTCATACTTCGAGTGATGTACTGAGATTCGATTACTTTCTCGAGTTCTACAATTTCAAAGGCAGCGTATTTTTCTTCTAGCTTAACAGCAGTAGCTTTTGCTCGATCAAGAATCTTTAAACTCTGATTATATAATCCTTTTTGATATAAAACAGTAGCAAAATCGAGTTGTTCGCGAATTTGCATCCTTTTGTTCTGTTGGGAGGGGTTGAGGCGTAAACTGATTAAGACCTGCTTATATAGGTGTGCTTTTAAATTGGAAAGTTGTTGTTTGCTTACAAAGTCTTTTTTAAAAATAAGTTTCTCATCATAAACCACCATCTTATCTAATAAATTGAATAAAATCAGGAACTTAGAATCTAAATTTGAATCCATTCGTCCAACAAAAAGCTTAAACTGTCTTTTTTCCGATTTTGACAAAGATTTTATTAAAACGAATAGGTTTTCTTTTTGATCGTTAGTCATTGTATGCTTTTTTGCTATAAATTGCTAGTATAAAGTGCTTTATTCATAATAAAACACCGTGGGTTTCGTAATAAAAGTAAGCAAAAAATTACAAGATTATG
>JABAZL010000162.1:5618-9168 GCA_018608425.1 Flavobacteriaceae bacterium | reverse complement strand
GCAGAAATTAAGGTTCCTGCATGTCCAATTCCTACCCACCATACAAAGTTGGTGATATCCCAGGCCCAACCTACAGTCTTATTCAGACCCCAAGTTCCAATCCCAGTTGAAATGGTGTAAATCATACATCCAACTCCCCACAAAAAAGCGGAAAGTGCAATACCAAAAACAATCCACCATTGAGTGTTTGCTTTTCCTTCAACCGGAGCTGCTACATCAAGTGTAACGTCGTGATACGACTTATTTCCAGTTACTAGGGGTTTTCTAATAGGTGCTTCGTAATGCGAGGCCATACGCTATTGATTTATTATTTTTATATTAAGTATTTCTCACTTTTGTTTGGTACATCACGTTGGGTTTTGTCCCTACGCTTTCCAAAAGGTGATACATACGATCGTTTTCTTTTAACTTGGTAATTTCACTTTCTTTGTCGTTGATGTCTCCAAAAGTCATTGCTCCATTGCTACATGCATTTGAACAAGCGGTTTGAAATTCTCCATCTACAATTGGTCGTCCATCTAATTTAGCATCCAAAATGGTCTTCTGTGTTTTTTGAATACACATAGAACATTTCTCCATTACTCCACGAGAACGAACCACAACGTCTGGATTCAATACCATACGTCCTAGGTCATTGTTCATGTGATAATCGAACTCATCGTTTTGGTTGTATAAGAACCAGTTGAAACGACGTACTTTATAAGGACAGTTGTTTGCACAGTAACGAGTTCCAACACAACGGTTATAAGCCATGTGGTTTTGACCCTGACGTCCGTGTGAACTTGCCGCAACGGGGCAAACTGTTTCACAAGGTGCATGGTTACAATGCTGACACATTACTGGCTGGAATGTTACTTGAGGATTTTCCGAAGGATTCTCCATTTCTCCAAAAGTAGTTAACGAATCTCCTAAACCATCAATATTATCTTTGGTCTCATTATCTCCTGCAAAGCTAGTTTCAGAAGAATAGTAACGGTCAATACGCAACCAGTGCATATCACGAGATCTTCTTACTTCTGTTTTCCCTACGACAGGTACGTTATTTTCTGAGTGACACGCGATAACACAAGCCCCACAACCAGTACATGCATTGAGATCAATGGATAGGTTAAAATGATGTCCGATTGAGCGGTCAAAATTTTGCCACATATCTACTCCTTCCGAAGTAACCTCTTGTTCCATATGGTTTTTAGAAACCAACGGCATTGCATTCCAGTATTTTTTATCTTTTGTATTGAAAACTTCTAAGGTAGTTTCCTTAATGATGTCTCCTCTTCCCATAAGGGTGTTGTGCAACTGAACACAAGCAAATTCGTGGAATCCATCGGCAAGACTTATGCTTACTTCCTGAACAGTATTGAAATCGTTGTAGAATACGAAAGCATTAACTCCAACTTGCATTTCTTCTTGTAGACCCGCTTTTTCACCATAACCAAGAGCAAGACCAATCGATCCTTTTGCTTGACCAGGCTGAATGAGTACCGGTACTGTTAGGGTTGTTCCTCCTACAGTAACCTGAGCGTAACTTCCGTTCAATGCGCCATTGGCAACATTGACGTTTTTCAATCCTGCAGCCTCTGCATCAGCAGCAGCAACCGTAATGTAGTTATCCCAAGATACTCGTGTAATTGGATCAGGGAATTCTTGTAACCAAGGGTTGTTGGCTTGTTGACCATCACCCATCCCTGTTTTTGTGTATAAAGTAAGCTCTAGGCCTTTTGAGCTAGCGGCAGCTAATGCAGCAGCTTCGGCAGTAAGAACTGTTCCTTGATAATTGTTTTCAGTAGTAACTTCTGTTTGGAAAAAACCATCGTGTAAAACTGTATTCCATGAAGGCGAACCAATTACTGAATCCGACCAATTGGCTTGGATAGCATCATAATAGGTTTGACTACTTCCTGTCCATGCTAAAAGCACATCTTGGAATTGTTTGGTGTCGAATAAAGGACGAATAGTTGGCTGAGCCAATGCAAAACTTCCTGCTTTGAATTCGTAATCTCCCCATGCTTCTAAGTAATGAGGAACCGCAGCAACATACTGAGATGCTAATGCTGTTTCATCTTCTTTTAATGAGAAGGCAACTGAAAGGTCTAATTTTTTAAGTCCCTCAGCAAAGGCAGCACCATCTGCTAAAGTAACTGCTGGATTAACTCCAACTGTTATCAATCCTCCAATAGTTCCGTTTTTAACAGCAGTGATAACGTTTGCAACTTCAGTTGCACTACCCTGACGAATCAAGCGCGGTGTGTTCGCATTCATCACTTCACTTTGAATGTGATTGTTGATTGCTAAAACTAACTGTTGTGCTCCTACTTCTTGAATACCTGAAACTACAACGGCTTTTGACCCTGCAGCTTTAAGCGCTTCAACTGCTTTATCTAGTTTAGCTTGCATCCCAGCTTCTAGAGTTCCAGAAACAGAAGTTCCGGTTATGGCAGCATATAGATGTGCTAAAATATTTTTTTGTTGTGTTGGTGTTGCTGGAAAGCGAAAATCAGCTGCAGCTCCACTCAAAGTCATATTAGCTTCGAACTGAAAATGCTGAGACATATGTCCTTTTCCATGATTTCTGTGCGGCACTCTTTTTTTAGAATAAGCACTATCATAACCACCACCTTGCCAGTCACCTAAAATATCAGCTCCAACAGAAACAATAGCATCTGCTTTACTGAAATCATAATCAGCTAGAGCGCGAACGCCATAAGCTGTTTCGAATGCATCTAATGCAGCAGATTCAGAAACGCTGTCATAAGTAACGTGCTTTACGTTTGGATATGCAGTAATAAAATCGGCAACAATTTTTGAGGTCGTTGGACTTGCAAAAGTTTGGGTAAGGATTATAACTTCTTTTCCTGTTGCAGCAAGCGCTTTTAGCTTTGCACCAACTTGAAGATTTAAATCTTCCCAAGTGATATCTGTTCCATTTGCTTTAGGTCCTTGTAAACGCTTCACGTCATAAAGAGATAAAACAGAAGCATGAACTCGAGCATTAGCTCCACCTAAAACGGGAGCATCACTGTTGTTCTCTACTTTGATAGGACGACCTTCTCTTGTTTTAATAAGAACAGAAGCAAAGTCAAAACCATCTGCAATTGCAGTAGCGTAGTAGTTGGCTACACCCGGACGAATTTGTTCTGGTTGCACTACATACGGTACGGATTTGATTACAGGACCTTCACAGGCTGCAAGCGTAGCTGCTGCTGTACTGAATCCTACATACTTCAAGAAATCTCTACGTGAGGTACTACTATCCTCAAGAGTTTCCGAGTCTCCTAAAAATTCGTTTACTGGAATATGTTCGGCAAATTCTTTTTGCTCGAGCTGCTCAATAATCGGGTTTCCCTCGTTTAGTTGATCAGCACTTTTCCAATAGGTTTTATTTTCTGCCATAAGACAATCTTAGATTATTCTATTTTTAATAGTGACATTTCCCACATTCCAGACCACCCATCTGAGCAGCTGTAAGTTGTTCAACACCGTATTTTTTTGATAATTGTTCGTGAATTTTAGTGTAGTACTCATTACCTTCAACCTTCACGTTTGTTTCTCT
>JABAZL010000162.1:2336-5518 GCA_018608425.1 Flavobacteriaceae bacterium | reverse complement strand
GCAATTGCTTGTGCATCTCCAGACTTAATCATAGCCGAGCTATTTTTAATCCAAGTGTACAACCATTCGCGATCGTATTTTGAAGAAACACCTCTTAGAGCAGGTCCTACGGCTTTTTTATTGAGTTTGTGACAGGCTGCACAATTTGCATTAAATAATTTTTTCCCTGCCTCTGGGTCACCCTCTTGAGCAAATAATTGAGGTATAGAGAGCATTGCTACTACTGCTACCGCTAATATTTTACTAGTCAAAAGAGTGTAAAGGTTTGACTTCCTCATGCTTATATGTAAAATTTGATTTTGATCAATTTAATTGTGTCTTTATCCGACTGCAAAAATAAGACATAGACTCGGTTTGTTAAAAGGTTATGACTTGCACTTGTATAATTTATATTGAGTCTAAATAACTTGTTAAGTTTGTTTAACTTCTTACAATTATTGCCAGTTTTTTATTTCTTTGCAGTATGAGAACAATCAAACGAACTACTTTATTTTTTTTACTGCTAAGTGGCGGGATAGCATCGCAGGTTTTTGGACAAGACACTTTGGTTCAAATCAATCAAGATTCAAAAATCGAACAACTGGTAGCAATTAAAAAAGAGCTTGATTCTGAACGTTATAATGCACAGTATTTCGCAATTCAGCTCTACTATGGCAACTATACGGCAGCTCAGAATATTGTACGAGGGTTTTCGGAAAAGTTTGAAGAAATTGAAACTTCTTTGGTTTTTGAGACACCAAATTATAAAGTACGTGTGGGACGTTTTAAGGACATCAACAAAGCAAACATACTCCTTGAAGAGATTAAAAAAATCTATCCAGGAGCATTTTTACTAGAACCTAATAATTTATAGGGTTTTCTTAACGGCTACTTCTTGGAAGAATTCTATTACGTCATCGATACGGATGTCGTTGTAATTCTTAACCTGAAGTCCACAGTCATATCCTTTAGCAACTTCCTTAACATCGTCTTTGAAACGTTTAAGAGAACTTAGCGTTCCAGTATATTGAACAACTCCTTCACGAATTACTCGGATACTTGAGTTACGGAATATTTTACCAGAGGTTACCATACAACCTGCAATGGTACCGATTTTAGAGATTTTAAAGGTTTCTCTAATTTCAGCATTACCTGATATTTCTTCTTTCATTTCAGGAGAAAGCATGCCTTCCATAGCGTCTTTCACATCATTGATTGCATCGTAGATGATTGAGTATGATCTGATATCAATTTCTTCTTTCTCGGCAAGCATACGAGCGTTACCCATAGGTCGAACATTAAATCCAATGATAATTGCATCTGATGCAGAAGCTAACAAGACGTCAGATTCTGTGATCGCACCAACTCCTTTATGTATGATATTAACCTGAATTTCTTCGGTAGATAATTTTTGTAGGGAATCAGTAAGAGCTTCAACAGAACCATCCACATCTCCCTTGAGGATCATGTTTAATTCTTTAAAGTCACCTAACGCAATTCGTCTTCCAATTTCGTCTAGTGTAATGTGACGTTGTGTACGAACATTTTGCTCACGTAGTAATTGCGTTCTTTTTGCTGCAATTTGTTTCGCTTCACGTTCGTCTTCAAGAACGTTGAAATTGTCACCAGCTTGTGGTGCACCATCAAGTCCTAAAACAGATACTGGTGTTGAAGGAGGAGCAGCTTCTATTGTTTTTCCTCTTTCATCGAACATGGCTCTAACTTTACCACTGTGCTTTCCAGCAAGAAGGTAGTCTCCTACATTCAGTGTTCCTGTTTGTACCAAAATAGTTGACACATATCCACGACCTTTGTCGAGGTAGGCTTCAACTACTGTTCCTTTTGATTTTCTATTTGGATTTGCTTTAAGCTCTAATAATTCAGCCTCAAGCAATACTTTTTCTAATAATTCTTTTACACCAGTTCCTTTTAAAGCCGAAATGTCTTGGGATTGAATTTTCCCACCCCAATCTTCAACCATAAGGTCCATTTGTGCAAGGGCTTCCTTAATCTTTTCAGGATTAGAAGTTTCTTTATCAACTTTGTTGATCGCAAAAATAATAGGCACACCAGCTGCCTGAGCATGACTAATAGCTTCTTTGGTTTGCGGCATAATATCATCATCCGCAGCAATTACAATAATTGCAATATCCGTTACTTGAGCTCCACGAGCACGCATCGCCGTAAAGGCTTCGTGACCCGGAGTATCCAAGAATGTTATTTTTTGTTTATTCTTAAGTATTACAGAATATGCTCCGATATGCTGAGTAATACCTCCAGATTCTCCTGCAATTACATTTTCGCTTCGAATATGATCTAAAAGCGATGTTTTACCGTGATCTACGTGTCCCATTACAGTAACGATAGGTGCACGAGCAATAAGATCCTCTTCTTTTTCTTCAACTTCTTCAGTAAAGTTTTCTTCAAGATCACTCTTTACAAAGTCTACTTCAAAACCAAACTCATCAGCAACAATACTTAAGGTTTCAGCATCCAAACGTTGGTTCATGGTAACCATGATTCCAAGGGACATACAAGCAGAAATGATTTGAGTACCACTAACTTCCATTAGCGTAGCTACTTCACCTACAGTAATAAATTCTGTTACCTTGATGATTTTGCTATCCGCCTCTAATTGTGCTAATTCTTCCTCCGTTTTTTGACGGTGTTGAACTCGCTTATCTCTTCTGTATTTAGCTCCTTTAGACTTATTTGATTTCCCTTGAAGCTTTTCAAGAGTTTCTCTAATTTGCTTTTGTACTTCTTCTTCTGTTGGCTCAACTTTAGGGACAGCAGCTGGTCTGCTTGGGCGACCACCTCTATTCTGACCTCCATTACCTCGTCGGCTGTTTACAGATGCTGTACCTGGTTTTTTAGGAGCAGGTGCAGGATCTTTACTTATTCTTTTACGTTTCTTCTTACGAGCATCCTCAACACTTTTCTCTTTCTTATTGAAAGAGTCAAGGTCAATGACTAAACCGGTCTTTTTAGGTCCGGATAGTTTAGCGTATTTTGTTGTGATTGTACCATCTTCGGCAGTACCTTCTGCTTCAGCTGGGGTTTCTGTTGCGGCTGCTTCTTTCGCTTCTGGTGCTGGAGTTTCAACTTGAGCTTTAGTTTCTGTTTTTTCTTCAGTTACCTTAGCAGTTTCCGCTGGCGCTACTACTTCAGCTTTTGGTTTTTCTACCACTGGAGTTTCTTCT
>JABAZL010000162.1:0-2236 GCA_018608425.1 Flavobacteriaceae bacterium | reverse complement strand
GGCTCTTCTTTTTTATTATCTTCTTGAGGTGTTATTTTTGGAGCACCGACCTTAGAAGTTTCAAGGTCAATTGTACCAACCGCTTTGGGTCGATTCAAATTAGCAGATGCACGAATTACTTGCTGCTTTTCAACACGTTCTTTCTCTCGCTTTTGCTTCTCGAGTTCAAGTTCTTCTTGCTTCAAGCGCTGTGCTTCTTTTTCCTTGCGTTTTTCTTCACTTTTCTCGTGTGAAGCGTCTTTCTTGGATTTATCGGTCTCAAATTCATCCAACAATACTTTGTATACCTCCTGTGATATTTTGGTAGTAGGACGTGCCTCTACCTCATGACCCTCTTGAACAAGATGTTCAACGGCTCTATCTAAAGATATGTTAAGTTCCCTTAGGACTTTATTTAATCGTATTGTTGGTTGATCAGGCATACTTATTTTTTCTTCGATTCAAAAATATGGAAATTAACTTCCTAAAACTAATCTTCGAATTCCTCTTTTAATATTTTAAACACTTCCAATATGGTTTCTTCTTCCAAATCAGTTCGTTTGGCTAGATCAGAAACCTCTAATTCTAGGATACTTTTTGCAGTATCTAAACCAACTTTCTTGAATTCATCAATTACCCAAGATTCGATTTCATCTGTAAACTCAGTTAATTCGACATCTTCTTCAGCACCTTCACGATACACATCAATCTCGTAGCCAGTTAATTGTCCAGCTAGGCGAATATTGAGCCCTCCTTTTCCAATCGCTTTAGACACTTCTTCAGGATTTAAAAACACCTGCACACGTTTGGTTTCTTCATTAATTTTTAATGAATTCACCTTCGCTGGAGAAAGCGAACGTGTTATAAAAAGCTGTAAGTTACTCGTATAATTTATTACATCAATGTTTTCGTTTCCTAATTCACGAACAATTCCATGAATTCGAGAACCTTTCATTCCAACACAAGCGCCAACTGGGTCAATACGATCGTCATAAGAATCAACCGCTACTTTGGCTTTTTCTCCTGGAATACGCACTGCTTTCTTGATGGTTATTAATCCGTCGAATACTTCTGGAATTTCTTGTTCAAAAAGTTTCTCTAAGAATATCGGTGAAGTTCTAGATAGTATTATTCGTGGTTTGTTCCCTCGAAGCTCTACAGACTCTATAATTCCGCGGATATTATCACCTTTACGGTAAAAGTCAGAAGGTATTTGGCGATCTTTTGGTAAAATAAGTTCGTTACCATCGTCGTCCAACAAAATCACTTCTCTGCTTCTGATGTGGTGAACCTCTGCAGTATAAATAGCACCTTCAAGTTCTTTAAACTGTTTGAAGATGTTGTTACTATCGTGTTCGTATATTTTTGCAATTAGGTTTTGACGCAAAGATAAAATTGATCGTCTTCCTAAGTCAATCAGCTTAACTTCTTCTGAAACATCTTCTCCTACTTCAAAATCAGGTTCGATTTTTTGAGCAATTGTAAGTTCAATTTCTTGGTTTGGATCTTCGACTTCGCCATCTGCAACTACAATACGGTTACGCCAAATTTCTAAATCTCCTTTGTCGGGATTGATGATGATATCAAAGTTATCATCCGAACCAAATTTACGTTTTAGCGTATTTCTAAAAACTTCTTCCAAAATAACCATAAGGGTTACTCTGTCGATTAATTTTTCGTCTTTAAACTCAGAAAAGGAATCAATAAGTGCTAAATTTTCCATTTTAGTTATGCTAATTTATTTAATAATCACCTTCGCGCTTTTTATAGACACAAAAGGCAGTTCTTTTATTTTTGTTACTGTTACTTTACCCTTACCTATTGGCTTAGGCTCTCTTGCTTTCCATTCTAGAGTAATCCCTTTTTGGTCTGCTTGTGTTAAATTTCCGGTTAGTGTTTCGTCGTCAACAGTAAGAACCTCTAAAGATCTTCCTACATTTTTCTCGTATTGTCGGGGCATTATCAAGGGAGATCCAACTCCTACTGAACTAACCTCTAAAGAAAAATCAAACTCTTCTCGGTCAATATTGTGTTCTATTTGACGACTTACCGCGATACAAGATTCGAGTTTAACACCCTCATCTCCATCTATTAAAATACGAATACTGTTGTCTGCCCCGATCTTTAATTCAATTAAAAACAGACTTGGATTTTCATCCAATGCAACTTGCAACAATTCGGCTACTAAACTTTTAAAATTCATTATAAAAAAAAAGGGGACTTATAGTCTCCTCTGTGGTATTTGTTCAGAAATTCA
>JABAZL010000102.1 GCA_018608425.1 Flavobacteriaceae bacterium | reverse complement strand
CATCTCCAACACTGATCGTAAATTTCTCACGACGAAGTGCTCCTTGAAGATCGTTCTCTTTAATCTTATAGTTGTGAATTAAATCTGCAATTAATGCGTTGATAGCTGCAGTAGTAGTCCATACACCTTTAGTTAAGTGTGTGTAGTCTTCTACAGCCGTAAGCATCTTTAAGGTATATTTTTTACCTTTTGGCAAAATCTCTTCACCCAAGTCATTTTGTACTCCCTGACATGTTTTTCCGTTTACGATGGTAAATAATTTTTCCACCATAACCGAACGAAGATCATCAAATTTAAGATCGAATTGGTCTTCTAACTCTTCCAATTCTTGCTTGTCTTGATTTCTCTTACGTTTATCTTTTACTGAACGTGTAAATAACTTTTTATCAATAACAACACCATGTAATGATGGTGGTGCTTTTAATGAAGCATCTTTTACATCTCCAGCTTTATCTCCAAATATGGCACGTAAAAGTTTTTCTTCTGGTGTTGGATCAGATTCTCCTTTTGGAGTAATTTTTCCAATTAATATATCTCCAGGATTAACTTCCGCACCGATACGAATCATTCCGAATTCATCAAGATCTTTTGTAGCTTCTTCACTTACGTTCGGGATATCGTTTGTAAGTTCTTCCGAACCTAGTTTTGTATCACGAACATCTAAAGAATACTCATCGATATGAATTGATGTAAATACATCTTCACGAACAACACGTTCAGAAATCACAATCGCATCCTCAAAGTTATACCCTTTCCAAGGCATAAAGGCTACTTTCATGTTTCTACCTAAAGCAAGCTCCCCATCTTGAGTAGCATATCCTTGTGAAAGAACTTGACCTAATTTAACGTGGTCTCCTTTTTTAACAATCGGTTTTAGATTGATACAAGTACCTTGATTGGTTTTTCTAAACTTAATTAGGTTATAACTTTTCGTATCACTTTCGAAACGCACCAATTGCTCTTCTTCAGTAAGATCGTATTTGATTGTAATTTTATCTGCATCAACATACTCTACAACTCCGTTGCCTTCAGCATTGATCAGTACTCTAGAATCTGAAGCTACTTGACGCTCAAGACCTGTACCAACAATCGGAGATTCAGGACGCAATAAAGGAACGGCCTGACGCATCATGTTTGATCCCATCAAAGCACGGTTTGCATCATCATGTTCCAAGAATGGAATTAAAGATGCCGAGATCGAAGCAATTTGATTCGGAGCTACATCTGTGTAATCCACATTTGTAGGGTCAATTACTGGGTAATCAGCTTCCTGACGAGCAATAATTTTATCAACGGTAATATTTCCTTCTTCATCGAAAGGAATATTCGCCTGAGCAATTAATTTGCTTTCTTCTTCTTCTGCACTTAAATAAATGGTTTCCTCAAGATTGATTTTCCCATCCGTTACTTTACGGTATGGAGTTTCAATAAATCCAAGGTTATTTACTTTAGCAAAAACACCAAGCGAAGAAATCAAACCAATGTTTGGTCCTTCAGGTGTTTCAATAGGACATAAACGTCCGTAATGAGTATAATGTACATCTCGTACTTCAAAACCAGCACGCTCTCTTGAAAGTCCACCTGGTCCTAGAGCCGATAGACGTCTCTTATGTGTAATTTCAGCTAAAGGATTTGTTTGATCCATAAACTGAGACAACTGGTTTGTTCCGAAGAAAGTGTTGATTACGGAGGATAATGTTTTTGCATTGATCAAGTCAATCGGTGTAAACACTTCGTTATCACGAACATTCATTCGTTCACGAATTGTTCGAGCCATACGAGCTAAACCAACACCAAACTGTGAAGAAAGTTGTTCTCCTACAGTACGAACACGACGGTTAGATAAGTGATCAATATCATCGATCTCTGCTTTCGAATTGATCAATTCAATTAAATACTTAACAATAGTAATGATGTCTTGTTTGGTTAAAACAAGCTTATCCATTCCTTCGTTGTTTCCTAACTTTTTATTCATTCGGTAACGTCCAACCTCTCCAAGGTTATAACGTTGGTCCGAGAAAAATAACTTGTCAATAATTCCACGAGCAGTCTCTTCATCTGGCGGCTCAGCGTTTCTTAATTGACGGTATATATGTTCAACCGCTTCTTTTTCAGAGTTGGTTGGATCTTTTTGAAGTGTATTGTGAATAATTGCATAATCAGACATATGGGCGTCTTCTTTATGTAATAAAATAGTTTTCACACTAGCTTCAAGAATTTCTTCAATGTGGTCTTTTTCAATAACGGTATCACGATCGATGATGATTTCGTTACGTTCAATAGAGATAACTTCTCCTGTATCTTCATCAACAAAATCTTCGTGCCATGTATTCAATACACGAGCCGCTAGTTTACGCCCAAGAATTTTCTTAAGAGCGGTTTTTGAAACTTTGATCTCTTCAGCAAGATCAAATATTTCAAGAATATCTTTATCACTTTCATATCCGATTGCACGGAAAAGTGTAGTTACTGGTAATTTTTTCTTACGATCAATGTAAGCGTACATCACATTATTAATGTCTGTCGCAAATTCAATCCAAGAACCTTTGAAAGGTATAACACGTGCAGAGTACAATTTAGTACCGTTTGCGTGGAATGACTGACCAAAGAATACACCTGGTGAACGGTGTAACTGAGAAACAACAATACGCTCAGCTCCGTTGATTACGAAAGTACCACTTGGTGTCATGTAAGGAATTGTACCCAAGAATACGTCTTGTACAATTGTTTCGAAATCTTCATGTTCAGGATCTGTACAATATAATTTCAAACGTGCCTTTAGGGGAACAGAATGTGTTAATCCTCTCTCGATACACTCTTGTATAGAGTAACGTGGTGGATCAACGAAATAATCAATAAATTCTAAAACAAACTGATTACGCGTATCGGTAATTGGAAAGTTTTCTTTGAAAGTATTGAAAAGACCTTCTTCTGCTCGTTCAGCAGATTTGGTCTCGAGTTGAAAGAAATCTTGAAAAGATTTAATTTGAATATCTAGAAAATCTGGATATTGAGGGGTCTTCTTGGCAGAAGCGAAATTTACTCTATTCTTTAATATACTCGGCATCAGGAGTGGTTTTATATTAATTTCAACAGCGATTCAAGACTAGGGGTGTCTATAAACTATAAAAGGGTTAAAGCCTCTGGACAAAATCCAGAGGCAATAACCTTATTTATTTAGGGTGGGCGAATTACTTAACTTCAACCTCAGCTCCTGCTTCTTCTAAAGAGGTTTTTAAACCTTCAGCTTCGTCTTTAGACACAGCTTCTTTTACATTAGCTGGTGCGCTATCTACTAAGCCTTTTGCCTCTTTAAGACCAAGACCAGTAAGTTCTTTAACAAGTTTTACAACTGCTAATTTAGAAGCTCCTGCTGCTTTAAGAACAACAGTAAATTCTGTTTGCTCTTCAGCTGCATCTCCTCCACCTGCTGCTGGACCTGCCATAGCAACTGCTGCTGCTGCTGGCTCGATACCATACTCATCTTTTAAAATAGTAGCTAATTCATTAACTTCTTTTACTGTTAAATTAACTAGTTGTTCTGCGAATTCTTTTAAATCTGCCATTTTGTATAGTTTAGAAATTTAATTTAAATAATTATTTAGTTGAGTGCGTACACAAATTTTTATCAGACTAACGTTCTGATAGGGTTTTCAATATACCAGCTAGTTGGCCACCGCTAGACTTAAGTCCAGAGATAACGTTCTTAGCAGGTGATTGTAATAGGGTAATAATATCTCCAATAAGTTCTTCTTTGGATTTGATCGCTACTAAAGCATCAATTTGATCATCGCCGATATATACAGACTCTTCAATATAAGCGCCTTTCAATACGGGTTTGTTTGATTTCTTGCGAAAATCTTTGATTACTTTTGCAGGAGCATTTCCAGCTTCAGAAAACATTAAGGACGTATTCCCTTTTAAAACTTCTTTTAAGTCACCGAATTCTTTATCAGAAGCTTCCATAGCTTTTAGTAAAAGCGTATTCTTAACTACTGATAATCTAATATCGGCCTTAAAACAAGCACGTCTAAGCGCAGAAGTATCTTTAGCATTTAAACCTGCAGTATCGGTTAGATACAAAGTTTTAGCTTCAGACAGCTCAGCGGTTAGCTTTTCAATTACTTGCGATTTTTCTTCTCTTGTCATTCGAATTAGTTTTAAAAAATCTTAAGCGATTTTAGTGTCAATTGAAATACTAGGACTCATTGTGCTAGACATAAAAATGCTTTTCACATAGATTCCTTTGGTCGTAGATGGTTTAAGCTTCATAACTGTATTCAACAGTTCAGATGCGTTTTCCATAATCTTGTCAGCAGCAAATGAAGATTTACCAACAGAAGCATGAATGATTCCAGTTTTATCAACTTTAAAATCAATCTTACCTCCTTTTACATCGCTAACAGCTTTCTTAATGTCCATAGTTACTGTACCAGTCTTTGGGTTTGGCATCAAACCACGTGGGCCTAATACACGTCCTAAAGGACCTAATTTACCCATTACACTAGGCATAGTAACAATTACATCAACATCGGTCCAACCGTCTTTGATTTTTTGTAAATATTCATCCAGTCCAACAAAGTCAGCTCCACCTTCTAATGCTTCAGCTTCCTTATCAGGAGTTACTAAGGCTAGTACTCGAACATTTTTTCCAGTACCGTGCGGAAGGGTTACTACTCCACGAACCATTTGATTAGCTTTTCGAGGATCAACTCCTAAACGAATAGCTAAGTCAACAGAAGCGTCAAACTTTACATTAGTAATTTCTTTCACTAATGCGGAAGCTTCTTCAAGAGAGTAGATTTTATTTGCCTCTACTTTTGCTCTTGACTCTTTTTGATTTTTTGTAAGTCGTGCCATTTTCTTTCTTTATAAAATTAAAAAGGGGACTCTCCTCCTGATACAGTGAAGCCCATAGATCGTGCGGTTCCCGCAACCATTTTCATTGCCGATTCGATTGTAAATGCATTTAAATCTTGCATTTTGTCCTCAGCAATTACTTTAATTTGGTCCCAAGATACTGTCGCAACTTTTACTCTATTGGGTTCGCCTGAACCTTTCTTGGCTTTAGCTGCTTCCATCAATTGAATGGCCGCTGGAGGTGTTTTAATGATAAAGTCAAAAGACTTATCTTTATATACAGAGATTACGACTGGTAAAACTTTACCAGGCTTATCTTGAGTTCTAGCATTAAACTGCTTACAAAACTCCATGATATTAACCCCTGCAGCACCTAGCGCGGGTCCAACCGGTGGCGACGGATTCGCTGCACCTCCCCTTACTTGTAATTTGACTAGCTTGTCTACTTCTTTTGCCATTGTTTCAATTTACGATTAAGAATAATTTAGAGTGGAAGCTCTAAACGATTCGATATATATGTAACATTTAAATTTTCTCTACTTGCATATAACTTAATTCTAATGGCGTTTTTCTACCGAAAATCTTAACCATTACTTCAAGTTTACGTTTTTCTTCATTTACAGTCTCAATTGTTCCTGTGAATCCGTTAAACGGTCCATCAACAACTTTGATTGTTTCACCAGACGAATACGGTATAGCAGTATACTCTTCTGTAAGAGCAAGTTCGTCTACCTTACCTAGCATTCTGCTAACCTCAGATGATCTTAAAGGAACTGGTTCTCCACCTTTAGTTTCACCTAAAAATCCTATGACATTAGTAACCGACTTGATGATGTGAGGAATCTCACCTACCAAATCTGCCTTTACCATGATATAACCGGGGAAATATACTTTTTCTTTATTGATCTTTTTTCCGTTACGGATTTGAACAACTTTTTCAGTTGGAACTAAGATGTCTTCAAGGTGATGATCATAGCCCAAACGAGAAATCTCAGAAGCTATATAATCTTTGATTTTAGCTTCTTGACCACTTACCGCACGAACAACGTACCATTTTTTCTCGCTTACTTCAGACATCTATCCGTTGATTAAGTTAAAGTAAACAGAAATAACTCTTGACAGTACAGTATCTGCACCCCAAATAGCTAACGAGAAAAGGAGTGAAAAAACAAGAACAACTACCGTAAGACGTTGCAATTCTGCACGTGGTGTCCACGAAACATTGTTAGTTAATTCTTCAAAAGACTCTTTTATATAGGATATAATTGCTGACATCGGATGCTATTATTATTAATGCACGGGTTGAGAGGCTCGAACTCCCGACACCTGGTTTTGGAGACCAGTGCTCTACCAACTGAGCTAAACCCGTTTTTATTTGACACAAAAGGCGTCCCGCAAAACGGGACACCTTATTGAATCAATTTAAAAACTTTTTTCTTAGTCTAAAATCTCTGTAACCTGACCAGCACCTACAGTTCTACCACCTTCACGGATAGCAAAACGAAGTCCAAGGCTTAAAGCGATTGGGCTGATTAGATCTACATGGATTGTTAAGTTATCTCCAGGCATAACCATCTCTACGCCATCAGGAAGAGAAATGTTTCCTGTAACATCAGTAGTACGTACGTAAAACTGTGGACGATAGTTATTGTGGAATGGAGTGTGACGTCCACCTTCTTCTTTTTTAAGAACGTATACCTCTGCTTTGAATTTAGCATGTGGAGTTACAGAACCTGGCTTACAGATTACCATACCTCTTTTGATATCCGTTTTCTCGATACCTCTTAGAAGGATACCAACGTTATCTCCAGCTTCACCTCGGTCTAATATTTTTCTAAACATTTCAACTCCAGTTACTGTAGACTTCAGTTTTTCAGCACCCATACCGATGATATCAACTTCGTCTCCGGAGTTAAATACACCTGTTTCAATACGACCCGTAGCAACAGTACCACGACCAGTAATTGAGAATACATCTTCAACTGGCATTAATGCGTCTTTTTCTACATCACGCTTTGGAAGTTCGATCCATTGATCTACCTCTGTCATTAAGCTCAATACAGTATCTACCCATTTTTGTTCTCCGTTAAGAGCTCCAAGAGCAGAACCTTGAACTACAGGAGTATTATCTCCATCGTAATCGTAGAAAGAAAGTAATTCTCTTACTTCCATATCAACTAATTCTAAAAGTTCTTCATCGTCAACCATGTCGACTTTGTTAAGAAACACAACAATACGAGGTACACCAACCTGACGTCCTAAAAGGATGTGCTCTCTAGTCTGAGGCATTGGTCCATCTGTTGCAGCAACTACAAGAATTGCTCCGTCCATTTGAGCAGCACCAGTAACCATGTTCTTTACGTAATCGGCGTGACCTGGACAGTCAACGTGAGCGTAATGACGATTTTCTGTTTGATACTCAACGTGTGATGTGTTGATAGTAATACCACGCTCTTTTTCTTCAGGAGCGTTGTCGATTTGGTCAAAACTTCTCGCTTCAGAGAATCCCGCGTCTGACAATACTTTAGTAATTGCAGCAGTGAGTGTAGTTTTACCGTGATCTACGTGACCGATGGTTCCAATATTTAAGTGGGGTTTTGACCGATCAAATGTTTCTTTAGCCATAATACAGGTTTTTCTTTAATGTTTTAAGAGGTGCAAATTTATAAATTTTTTTATTTAAAAATTACTTTTCTACAACTTTTTGCCTATTTTTTTTATGGGGCGAGAATATTGACTCTTTTTTTGATTTAAATATTGACTAAGAAGCAGTTAATTGTGCCTTCAAAAAAAGAAAATTATCGCTTTCAATTTGTTTTTTTAGGAGCACTAAAGCATTTACTTTTTTCTATTCATTTCCAAAACGGCTTGTTCTATTCCTTTAGGGGTTAAAGGATACATCGGGAGTAATTCTTTTATGATTTGAGTAGAAAGAGTTCCATTCCAATAGCGAACTGGTTCAGGATTCAACCAAGCAACTTTCTTAAAGTGTTCTTTAATTTCAGAGTAGGTGTTTAAGCTAGCTCGATCTAATTCGTAGGGAGCCATAGCTGCATCACCAATAAAAAAAACATGATAATTAGGGTCTTTTGACAAAATACGTTCAATGGGAAGTGGTTTTCGCCGTTGGGAGTCACTAAAAACTTGTCGATATACTGTATTGTGAAAATAATAGGTTTCAAGATCGTGTGCAAAACGTGTTTTCATTTTCCGAAACAAAGTTTGAACAGATTTAATATAAGGATGCATCGAATATCCTCCGTTATCAATAATCAATAACACCTGAAGCTTATCGATGGTGTCGTTTTTGATTTCTGGAATGAACAGTCCTCCTCGTTCCAAGCCTTTATCAATGGTCTCTTTTACGTCTAGAGTTTCCTGAGCTGTTTCTTCTACTATTCCTTTAAGAGAGGCTAAAGCTGCGTCAATATTATTATCATTTAGTATTGCATCCAAATCAACTGGAAAAAAATTAGAATCTCCTAAAACTTTTCGAGCCATCTTACCTCCCCCCGATCCGCCAACACGAATTCCATCTTTTGCTGCACCTCCATGACCATGCGGAGAAATTCCGCCAGTTCCAATCCAATGACTTCCACCACTGTGTTCACTTTGTTGATGTCCCTTTACCTCTTCCATGCGTTGCATCAATTCCTCCAACGTTAAATCAGAGTAATCTGCCATTTGGTCTAGAGGGCGGTTTGGAGTTTCATCATTATTGGCCTCTGGATTGTCTTCTAAGTTTCCGTTGTCTTTATCCCAAAGCTTACGTCCATCCAATACTTCTTTAATATCATAATGTGTTAGATGCACCTGATCTAAAAAACGATTGACCCATTCATCTGGAGTTATATCATCCTCCATACGTCCAAAACTAGTTTCCTTCCACTGCTCAAAAGTTTGAGAACGAAGAATGGCATCGTTCAAACGATCATTGGGTCGAATATTAATGTCTAAAAAATATGCATAAAAAGCCTTGGTATAGGGCCCCATATGTTCGGGGTCTTTTATGATAAAGGTGCGCAATACGTTAAAAAGATCTCCAATAGTTCGTACCAAACCTTTATCCATTGCTCGTTGAAGCAACAACAATGCGCGTACATCTACTGCGAGGTCAAATTTTTTGAATGCTTCTGGGAGTGTTGTAAACATGGGATTAGTTTAGTGTACCGAAACTTTGTTCGGAAGCATTTCCAAACTGACGTTGCACACGCTCTAAATCAGCTTGAGTTTTAATCAATGTTCCTAATCCATCTAAGGAATTGATTTTAGAGAGTGCTTCTTGTGTCGTAAACGTTTTTATAAAACGAAGCCAGTTTAGTAATTCTCGTGTGGTCGGCGAGCGTTCCAATCCTATTCTTCGCAGTTGATAAAAAATATCCATCGAAGCGTCAACGATTTTATTCGAAACCTGAGGATGATGCTTGCTAACAATCAAACGCATTTTTTCAGCATCAGGAAATTGTATGTAATGGTATATGC
>JABAZL010000041.1 GCA_018608425.1 Flavobacteriaceae bacterium | reverse complement strand
AATTCTCTTACAGCAAAATCTACTGCTCTTGCGGTCAACGCCATATACGTTAAGGAAGGGTTTACATTCCCTGCAGAGGTCATTGCAGCTCCATCGGTAACAAATACATTGGGAACTTCGTGCAATTGATTGTTTCCATTAAGAACAGAAGTCTTAGGATCACGTCCCATTCGAGCAGTTCCCATTTCATGAATTCCTAAACCTAAATGATAATCGTTATCGTATCCAGAAACATTTTTGAATCCAGCATTATCTAACATTTCCATTGCCTGCATTTTCATGTCTTTACGCATATTCAATTCGTTTTCGAAAAGAGTTGCGTCGAAAGTAACAGTAGGAAGACCCCATTGATCTAGTTTGTCATAATCAAGTGTCATTTTGTTTTCATGGTAAGGTAAAACTTCTCCAAAACCGTTCAGTCCCATGGTCCATCCACCTGGGTTAAGAATTGCTTCTTTGAACTCAGGGCCATAGGCCATTTCTTTTACATTATCAGTCCAAGAACCTCGACTACCTCCACCTTGGTATCCGTAGCCTCTCAAAAAGTCTTTTTGATTGGTGCCACCACCTAGGTTTCTAAAACGCGGTATAAAAACACCGTTGGCTCTTCTTCCTGTGTAATATTGATCTTCATATCCTTCAACATCGGCACGAGCACCTACCTGAAAATGATGATCCATTAAGTTGTGTCCTAATTCTCCTGAAGCATTCCCCATTCCATTTGGAAAAGCAGCCGATTTAGATTGCATTAAAATAGAAGTACTCGCAACAGCAGAGGCACACAAGAAAATCACTTTGGCTTTGTATTCAGTAGTTTCTTTAGTTATTGCATCAATTACACGAACTCCCGTTGCGCGTTTGGTTTCAGGATCATAAAGCACTTCATGCACAACTGCATTTGTTTTCATAGTCATATTCCCAGTTTCTTCCGCCATTGGAAGTGTAGAAGAGTTACTACTAAAGTAGGCCCCAAATGGACACCCTCTAGCACATCGATTTCGATGCTGACAAGTAATTCGGCCTGCGCCCGGTTTTGTTCCTTCTGTAATGTGTGCAACACGTCCAATCGTTAAAAGGCGATCGGTATATTTATCTGCAATGGATCCTTTTAAATGGTCTTCCACGCAGGTCAATTCCATAGGTTTTAAAAACTCACTATCTGGAAGTTGAGGCAAAGATAAACTCTCACCACTAATTCCGACATGACGTTCTACGTAGCTGTACCAAGGTGCGATATCTTCATATCGGATTGGCCAGTCAACAGCAATACCTTCTTTTGCATTCGCTTCAAAATCAATATCACCTCGACGATAACTTTGACGTCCCCACATGAGTGATCTTCCTCCTACATGATACCCCCGGCACCAGTCAAATTGTTTTTCTTCATTATAGGGATGATCAATATCATCAACAAAAAAGTGCTTTGACGATTCGCGCGTCGTATACCCTGTTCTACTTTGTTTTGGCTGTCTTTCTTTAGTTTCTTGAGTAACGACATCTCCATGAGGAAAATCCCATGGATCTTTATTCATGGTTGGGTAATCTTCAATATGCTTGACCATTCTACCGCGTTCAAGGACAAGTGTTTTCAGTCCTTTTTCGGTTAATTCTTTAGCAGCCCAACCTCCGCTTATTCCGGTTCCAACAACAATGGCGTCGAATTCGGTTGTATTGTCATTTGTGTTCATATTAAAGTATTTTTGAGATTCAATAAATATAGATACAAAGATTGTGAATTACGCATCTTTTTAGCTAGATTTAAACATAAAAGTAATTTAAAACGTTTTCGTTTTAAAAATATGCTATCCTGTAGATTAAAAATCAGTTAAGAAACTGAATAGTGGTAGATTAGGTTTGAGTTTATTTATAAATCAAAATGAACTCTTTTTTTAAACAAAAATAAAATTCAGCCCTATGCTGACTAATATATAATTAACGACAAAGAAACTAGGTTTATGAAAAGAAGAAACTTTATAATGAAGAGTGCAGTTGTAGGTCTTGGCCTCACAACAGTAGGAGCATATGCATGCAACAACCTTCAAGTGGCACGAGCCCCACTCTCAAACGGACTGATAACAGAGCCTTTTTTCAAACTATCTCTAGCTCAGTGGTCGTTGAACCAAGCTATTCGCGGAGGAAGCATGGATCCTTATGCTTTTGCAGCGAAGTCACATGAACTTGGTTTTGAAGGTTTAGAATATGTAAGTCAACTATACACAGATGTTACCAAAGCTGACAATCCAGCAGCTGCTCACGCAAACTTCATTAAAAAGAGTAATGAAAAAGCAGCAATGCATGGCATGAAAAACCTTTTAATCATGATTGATCGTGAAGGAGATTTAGCAGTTTCATCGGCAGCAGAAAGAAAACAAGGCGTATTAAAGCATCACATATGGGTAGAGACGGCAGCAGCTATGGGTTGTCATTCTATTCGCATTAATCTTTTCGGTGTTACAGATCCAGATGCATGGGCTGAAAATTCTAAAGAAAGTCTCTTGGCTCTTGGAAGCTATGCAGCCACATACAACATCAACATCATAGTAGAGAATCACGGCTATTTATCATCCGACGCAGGTTTGCTTATGCAGGTTCTGAATGACGTAAACCTTCCCAACTGTGGAACACTTCCTGATTTTGGAAATTTCTGTTTGGAACGTGCTGGCGGTGCTCGATGGGATTCTGCATGTGTGAAAGAATATGATCGTTATCAAGGAGTAGAAGAGCTAATGCCTCGAGCTTTTGCTGTGAGCGCTAAGTCTCACGACTTTGACGCCGCAGGAAACGAAACTCATACCGACTACAAACGCATGATTCAAATTGTTAAAAACGCAGGATTTGATGGGTACATTGGAGTAGAGTATGAAGGTAAAGTACTTGGAGAAGAAGCTGGTATTTTGGCTACTAAAAATTTATTAATTAAAGCGGCACAAGATTTAAGCTAATTAAACTAACCACATATGAATACGAAAACTAAATTTCAACTGTCCCTAATGATGTTTCTCCAGTTTTTCATCTGGGGAGGTTGGTTTGTAACCCTTGGTACCTTTTTAGGAAATAATCTAGGTGCTTCCGGTGCCGAAACAGGAATGGCTTTTTCTACACAATCATGGGGAGCAATCATTGCTCCTTTCTTTATTGGGTTGATTGCCGATCGTTATTTTAATGCTGAAAAAATACTAGGTGTATTGCATCTTATTGGGGCAGTCTTGATGTACTTTATGTCGCAAGCAACTTCTTTTGATGCCTTCTACCCTCTTGTGTTTGCTTATATGGTGGCGTATATGCCCACCCTCGCATTAGTGAATTCTGTTTCTTTTTTCCAAATGAAAAATCCTGCTAAAGATTTTTCAATGATACGCGTTTTTGGAACTATCGGATGGATTATCGCTGGTTTATTGATCAGCTACTTCCAATGGGATTCGACAAAATCAATAGATGAAGGTGCATTAAGTAACACATTCACTATGGTTGCAATTGCTTCTTTAATTCTCGGTGTAATCAGTTTTACACTCCCCAAAACACCACCTTCTCAATCGGATGGTGCTGTCAGTGTTTCGGACATTCTTGGGCTAGATGCACTTAAACTTCTAAAAGATCGGAACTTTCTTATGTTCTTTATTACTTCCATTCTAATTTGTATTCCGTTGGCATTTTACTACCAACAAGCGAATCCATTTTTAGTGGAACTGGGTATGGAAAATCCGACTGGAAAAATGACCTTAGGACAAATAAGTGAAGTCCTTTTTATGCTCTTACTCCCCTTCTTCTTTAAGAAATTTGGTTTCAAAAAAACCTTATTGGTTGGGATGTTAGCTTGGGCAGTTCGCTATACACTATTTGCCTATGGAAACGCAGGTGAACAAGCCTTTATGCTGATTATTGGAATTGCATTGCATGGTATTTGCTATGACTTTTTCTTTGTGTCGGGTCAGATTTATACCGATTTCAAAGCTGGTGAAAAAATAAAAAGTGCTGCACAGGGATTGATTACCCTAGCAACATACGGTGTCGGAATGCTCATTGGTTTTTGGGTTGCCGGAAAAATATCAGATCAAAACATGCTTGCCGATGGATCCCATAATTGGGAAGTAATTTGGATGCTTCCAGCTGCATTTGCATTGGGCGTTATGGTGTTGTTTATCCTGATTTTTAAAAATGAAACTATTGAACTTAAAAAAGAATAAAATTGAGTAATAAAATACGCTTAGGAATTTTAGGGGGCGGTGGAGATTCCCTCATTGGAGTTGTTCACAGAATTGCATCCAACATGTTTGATCGCTACCAATTGGTTGGTGGCTGCTTCAACCCGAATATAGAAGATAATAATAGTTTTGCTGAACGCATTGGTATTCCCTTGAATCGGGTTTATGCCAGTTTTGACATTCTTATTGAAGAAGAACTAAAACTTCCAGTGGAAGAACGAATGGAAGTTATTTCAGTTTTAACTCCAAATTTCTTGCACTTCCCCATGGCAAAAAAATTGCTGGAGAATGGGTTTAATGTAATTTGTGAAAAACCACTTACAACATCCTATGCCGAAGCATTAGAATTGGAAGCAATTCAGGAAGAAAAGCAAGCCGTGTTTGCAGTAACCTATACCTATACCGGATATCCTATGGTCCGTCAAATGAAGGATATGATTCGCAGAGGTGTGTTAGGAACCATACAAAAAGTAGATTTACAATACTACCAAGGCTGGATCAATCCTGTAATTCATCATCCCGAAGAACGTGCCAAAGTTTGGCGTTTAGATCCTGAAAAAGGGGGTTTAAGTTGCTGTATCGGAGATATTGGAACCCATGCTTTTGACATGCTAGAGTATGTGACTGGAATGGAAGTAAAACAGTTATTAGCAGACCTCAATACATTGTATGCAGACAACAGCTTAGATGTAGACGGTACGGTATTGATTCGCATGTCCGAATACTGTAAGGGGGTAATCCGAGCTAGTCAAATTGCGACTGCAGAGGAAAACAACTTTACGGTTCAAATTTATGGTAGTAAAGGGAGCTTGAAATGGCAACAAGAAAATCCCAATGCTTTGATCCATTTGACTGAAGATTTACCCATGCAGGTTTTGAAACCTGGTCATGACTATCTCTCAGAATTTTCGTTGGATGGAAGTAAAATCCCACCGGGACATCCCGAGGGAATTTTCGATTCTATGGGGAACATTTACAACGGAGTTGCTAAAGCCCTTCGCAACGAACGTCACGATGAAGGAGCATTTCCAACACTACACGATGGAGTTCGCGGAATGCTTTTTATTGAAAAAGTATTGGATTCGAACGCCAATGGTAATACATGGGTTACTTTATAAAATTATAGATTTATGAAAACAGTAAAAGGACCCGCTATATTTTTAGCGCAATTTGTAGACCAAAATGCACCCTTCAATTCTCTTGACGGCATGTGCAAATGGGCTGCTGATTTGGGATATAAAGGAATTCAAATACCAACTTGGGAAACATTTCTAATTGATTTAGATAAGGCCGCAGAAAGTCAGACCTATTGCGATGAACTCAAAGGAAAAGTCAATTCCTATGGATTAGAAATCACCGAGCTTTCTACCCACTTACAAGGGCAGTTGGTTGCAGTTCATTCGGCATACGACTTGATGTTCGATAATTTTGCACCCGACGCATACAAAAACAACCCAAAGGCTCGAACTGAATGGGCAATTGAAACTGTGAAAAAAGCAGCCATTGCTAGTCGGAGATTAGGACTCAATGTTTCGGCTACATTTTCGGGTTCGCTCCTTTGGCATACCTGGCATCCTTGGCCACAACGTCCAAAAGGACTGGTCGAGATGGGCTTCGAAGAACTAGCCAAACGCTGGTTACCAATTTTAGATGTGTATGAAGACAATGGAGTCGATTTATGTTACGAAATACATCCGGGTGAAGATTTGCATGATGGTGTTACTTTTGAACGTTTCCTGAAAGCAACAGGAAACCACAAACGAGTGAATATACTCTATGATCCGAGTCACTTTGTATTACAACAACTCGACTATATCACCTATATCGATCACTACCACGAATTCATAAAATCCTTTCATGTGAAAGATTCTGAATTCAAACCCAATGGTAAAAAAGGTGCTTTCGGTGGCTATGGCGATTGGATTGATCGGGCTGGGCGTTATCGCTCCCCTGGAGATGGTCAAATTGATTTTAAATCAATCTTTACAAAACTGACAGAATACGGCTGTGATGTTTGGGCCGTAATGGAATGGGAATGCTGTATCAAAAGCCCAGAACAGGGCGCTAGAGAAGGAGCGCCATTCATTCAAAGTCATATCATTGAAGCAACTGATAAAGTATTTGATGACTTTGCTGGAGGGTCTACCGACCCAGAATTTTTAAAAAAAATACTCAACCTTTAAATCAAATTAAATGAAAAATCTACTTGCTGTATTGTGCATTTCTGTTGGGCTGTTTTCCTGTAAAGGAAACCCAGACAAAAAGAAAACAACTGAACCTCAAAAAGAACAAGCCGTGGAAACAACACAAGGATGGACTGCATTATTCGATGGTGAAACCTTGAACGGATGGCACCAATATAATGGAGAAGGGATGAGTGACCAGTGGTCCGTAGTTGACGATGCGATGGTTTTTACACCTAAAGAAAATAGAACCTATGGCGATGGAGGTAAAAACATTGTTACCGATAACGAATATACCAACTTTGTATTATCCATAGAATGGAATGTGTCTGAAGTTGGAAATAGTGGGATCTTTTGGGCCGTTCAAGAGAGTCCAGAATTTGGAGAGCCCTATTTAACAGGTCCAGAAATTCAGGTACTAGACAATGAACGTCATCCTGATGCGCTAGCCAATCCAAAATTCCATCAAGCCGGAGCCTTGTATGATATGGTGCAACCCACCGCTGATGTTTGTAATCCTGCAGGACAATGGAACCATGTAGTACTTACTGTTGACCACAATAAGAACGAAGGAAGTGTAGTATTGAATGGGACAGAAATTGTTACTTTTACAGTCCACGGTCCAGAATGGGATGCTTTAGTTAAGGCTTCTAAATTTGGAAATACAGAAGCATCTAATTATACACATGCTCCTAAATTTGGAACGTTCAGAACAGGGAAAATTGGACTACAAGATCACGGAGATCAAGTTTCCTTCAGAAATATAAAAATTAAAGAACTATAACAACTGCATGATAACATCAATGACCGGGTTTGGAAAAAGCGAAGTACTCGTTTTAACTAAAAAATTAACTGTTGAAATCCGAACGCTGAACAGTAAAAATATCGACTTAAATTTCAGAGTCCCGCATATCTTTAGAGAACTAGAACCACAACTGAGGGGGCTACTAAACAAAGGATTAACACGCGGTAAAATCGATGTTTCTGTTTATGTAGAAGGAAACAGTGGTAAAAATACAACCCAAATAAATAAAGAGGTTATTGATGATTACATTGCACAATTACAAGGAATTCATCAAGGGGAAACTACCGAATTACTCAAAATGGCAATTCGTTTACCCGATGCACTCAAGACCGAAAAAGAAGATTTAAAAGAAGAGGAGAAAGAAGCTTTACTAACTGTTTTTTCATCTGCCCTAGAACGTGTCAATGACTATCGCGAAAACGAAGGAGCAGCTTTAGGAAAAGATTTTGTCATACGTCTTGATGTGATCAAAAACCTGCTCGACGATGCAATTCTTATCGACCCTGAACGCAAAGAAAAGATAACCCTCAAGTTGAAAACCGCACTGGATCAGCTGACTTTAGAAATTGATCAAAACCGTTTGGAACAGGAGTTGATCTATTATTTAGAAAAATACGATATTACCGAAGAGAAGGTTCGTCTTGCCAATCATTTAGCCTATTTCAATGAAATCATGGCGCAAGACCAACCCAACGGTAAAAAACTTGGTTTTATCGCTCAAGAGATGGGGAGAGAAATCAATACTATTGGTTCGAAAGCAAATCACTCGGGACTTCAAAAAATTGTAGTTCAAATGAAAGACGAGCTAGAAAAAATTAAAGAACAATTGCTTAACGTACTTTAGATGCAAGAAGGAAAATTATTTGTTTTTTCTGCCCCTTCTGGAAGCGGAAAAACAACCCTAGTTCAACATCTTTTAACCCAAGAACTTCCCCTTGGGTTTTCTATATCTGCAACTTCAAGAGAACCTCGAGGAGCAGAAATTAATGGAACTGACTATCACTTTCTTTCTCTGTCAGACTTTCAACAAAAAATCGATGCCAACGCTTTTGTTGAATTTGAAGAAGTTTATACAGGTGTGTTTTATGGGACACTAAAATCCGAACTAGAGCGTCTTTGGGCATTAGGCAAACATGTGCTTTTTGATATTGATGTCAAAGGAGGACTTCGAATCAAAGAACAATACCCTGACCAAACCCTTGCTCTATTCATTCAACCGCCTTCCAAAGCAGCCTTAGAAAAGCGTTTACGTGGTAGAGGAACAGAAGATGAAGAAGCTATTGAAATGCGGCTTTCTCGAGCCGAAGAAGAATTGAGTTTTGCACCTCAATTCGACACCGTAATCATCAATGATGATTTGGAATTAGCTAAAAAACAGGTAGTTCAAAAGGTAAAGCGTTTTATGGGACTTTGATTTTACAATCTAATTCCTATATTTATAACATGAAAAAAATTGGGCTCTACTTCGGAACATTTAACCCCATCCACATCGGGCATCTTATTTTAGCAAATCACTTTACAGAAACAACAGACATCGATGAAGTATGGTTTGTAGTAACTCCTCAAAACCCCATGAAGAAAAAAGATTCTATCTTAGGGAATCGACACCGACTGGAACTGGTTTATAGGGCAACAAAAGATTTTACAAAACTTCGGCATTCTGATATCGAATTTGGATTACCTACTCCAAATTACACCATCAACTCCCTAGCGCTTTTAGAAGAAAAACATCCCAACAAGCATTTTGTGCTTCTTATGGGAGAGGATAATTTAGTGAACTTTCCCAAGTGGAAAAATTATGAATTGATTCTGGAACGGTATGAACTCTATGTATATCCAAGGAAGTCAAATCAACCCATTCCGCCTCAATTTAAACAGCATCCAAAAATCAATTTGATCGACGCTCCGCAAATTGAATTATCATCCTCTACCATCCGCGCTGCAATAAAGAAAGGACAAAGTGTACGAGCACTAGTTCCACCAGAAAGTTGGTCTTATCTTGAAGAGATGAACTTTTATAAATAATTGAATACCAAGAATTTTATATCTTTATAAAGAATAGCTTCCAAATCTGTTCTACTACCATTAACCTAAACTTCATCCCAATGAAAAAATCATGCTACACCCTACTGCTTTTGTGCACTGTCACTTTTTGTTTTGCACAGAAAGAAACAACCTACATCAACCAACGCGGAGAGGTGCACTTATGTGGCCCTTTTGACATTAATGAACTAGAGGAAGATTCGCTTTATGCGTCTTGGTATAACAAACAATATGACCAATTCAAACTAGATGACACAACCTATTCTTGGTCTAGCCAGCTCAATGATGTTGAAGTAGATATCTATATGGGTACTTGGTGCGGAGACAGTAAAGAATGGGTACCTAGTTTTCTAAA
>JABAZL010000123.1 GCA_018608425.1 Flavobacteriaceae bacterium | reverse complement strand
AGTGATCATTTTTAGGGAAATGCATTCCTAATAAATTAGTAATTTTGAAAAAAACGCCATGAAAAGAATTTCCATCCTACTTTGTTGTATCCTTTCTTTTGTTTCTTGTAAACAAAAAACTCCAGAAGTGAAAACGATTGAAGTTACTGTGCCTCAAGAAGTGGTATTGAATATGGAGGCTTTGGTTAAAAGTGAGCTCCAAATAACCGGAATGACTTGTGCTATTGGATGTGCTGCCAGTATTGAAAAGAAATTGAATGCTACTCCAGGAATTCAATCGGCTACAGTAAGTTTTGAAAGCGCGCTTGCGCAAATTGTTTTTGATCCAAATTGGATTCAAGATCAAGAATTAAGTACGGTTGTTCAAAGTGTTGGAGCAGTTTATAAGGTGACCGAAAATATTCGTGTTGATGCTTTTAGCATTCTAAAAACAGAGTAAATATTACTCTTTGGAAGTTACTTTCCACTCAAAAGATTCCATTAAGCGCATCATGTCATTTTCTACATATTGAGCTGCTGGCATGAGCGAATCGTAATTGGGTCTGGTATAAAAATAAAGGGATCCTACCAAAAAATGATCGGTACTATCCGTTAAAAAAAACTGCACTTGTGAAGCTGCTTCTCCGACGACTCTAAAGAGAGTGCCGTAAACTCTGTTTTCGCGATTTTGAAAAACCCTTTCAGGAATTTCTTCAGCCTTTCCAACATGCTTACTTGGCATTTGATAGGCATCGTATAAAAGAGAATCAAGGTTGTTTTTTATTGGCACATATGAAAGATAAACAGTCGCTTTCATCTTAGGATATATGATTTTGTTCCAACATTGAGCTTGAGGAATTATCTCAGCAGATTCGTTGATATCAAAAACATAAGGGCAATCGTGTGTAACCGTTTTGTATATTGGTTCAGCATAATTTAGACTCAAGTAAGCCCTAGGTTTGGGTAGTGTATTTTCTTCACAGCCAATTAAGCACAGAAAGATAAATCCAAAAAACACAAGCTGTTTCATAAGGTAAAGATAGTTCAAAATAGGCTTAAGGGAGGGTAACTTTAATTTGTTTGATCCTTTTTTTATCGACAAGCTCAATGGTAAATGTAATTTTTTCGAAGATAATTTTCTGTCCAAAGACAGGTAATTGTTGTGCTATTTCAAGAATAAAACCAGCCAGTGTTTCTGCTTCTCCTTTTGCTTTTTCAAAAGCCTCGACCTCCTCAATCTGAATGATTTTATAAAAATCTTTTAAACCCACTTTTGCATCGACAACAAAGTTCTTCTCGTCTATTTTGGAATACTCCAATTCTTCTTCATCAAATTCATCAGAGATATCGCCAACTATTTCTTCTATAAGATCTTCAAGGGTTACAATTCCAGAAGTTCCCCCATATTCATCGACCACTACAGCCATATGCATTTTCTTCACTTTAAATTCATTGAGTAAATCATCTAACTTCTTATTCTCGGGAACATAATAAGGTTCCCGCAAAAGTTCTTGCCATTGGAACGCAAGGGTGTTGATGTTGGGCATTAAATCTTTGACGTAAAGAATTCCGTCAATCTGATCCATTTTGTTGTTGTAAACCGGTATTCTGGAAAACCCTTTATCAATAATTAAAGGAAGAATTTCTTCAAAGGACATTTCTTTTTCAAGTGCAAAAACATCAATCCTTGGGCACATTACTTGTTTAGTATCTGTTGTCCCAAAATTAATAATGCCTTGTAGAATTTGATCTTCTTGTTTGGTCGTGTCTTTTTGTTCTGTAAACTCCAACGCTTGAGAAAGTGTATCTACCGAAAAAGAGTTGGATTGTTGGCCAAAGTTACGTTCCAAAAACAAGGTAACTTTACTCATCGGAATGGTAATGAAGAATAAGATTTTACGATCCAAGCCGTAAATTACACCAGCCATAAGCCTTGAAAAAAGCATGC
Source organism: Flavobacteriaceae bacterium (assembly GCA_018608425.1). Lineage (GTDB taxonomy): Bacteria > Bacteroidota > Bacteroidia > Flavobacteriales > Flavobacteriaceae > Arcticimaribacter. The sequence continues at coordinate 7,765 of JABAZL010000123.1, read as the reverse complement.
TGTTTTTGTTGGCATAAATCTTTGGTAGTATTTCTCCAAAAAGTAAAATAACAAAGGTTATCATTCCAATCTCAATAGAGAGTCGAACGAGCTCATTTGAAATTCCACCAAAAAGTATATCCCCCAAAGAGGCAAATAAGAGTACGACAGCAATATTGATAAAATTATTAGCCACAAGAATTGTGGCTAATAATCTTTTGGGTTTTTGTAATAAATTTTCAATCTTCTGAATTTTCTTAGGATACTTTTCTTTTTGCTCATCAATAAGAGATGGAGTCAATGAGAAAAAGGCAACTTCAGCACCAGAGATCAACGCTGACCCCAGAAGTAAAAAAGCCAACAGTATTATTTTTAAACCAATGATGGGTTCAATTGAAAAATAAAGAAAATAAATACTTAAGGGTTCAGGGTCCAATTAATTGCAGTTTAGATTAAAATGGTAAATCGTCTTCTTTCGAAGGCGGTTGTGTTGGAGGTTGTTCATTAGGTGTTGCTCCCTCAGCACTTTTCTTGGTTGTCAAAAAGGTGAATTCGTCAACATTAATTTCGGTGCTATACCGATCAGTTCCGTCTTCGGCTTGCCATTTACGGTTCTTGATTTTACCTTCAACATAAATACGGTCACCTTTGCTCAAATATTTTTCGCAAACTTCTGCCGCTTTGTTTCTCACAACAATGTTGTGCCAGTCCGTGTTTGTGACTTTCTCACCAGTAGCTTTTTTGGTGTAGGTTTCGTTGGTTGCTAGAGGAAATCTTCCGATTGCTCCCCCTCCTTCGAAATAGTGCATTTTTACGTCATCTCCAAGATGACCAATCAACATAACTTTGTTAAGGCTTCCGCTCATAATGATAGATTTAAAAGGTTAAACATATTCAAATATAATGAAGTCATGTTTTCAATGTGTAAAAATTTTCAATAAATTTCTGTAAAACAATGGGAACGGGGTAGTTATGAATTTTATTTTCGTCAATTACAACACCCAAAAGCTGTTCCGTATTTATTTTCCAAAATGTAATATACAACTGTTGGTGAGATAATTTATGCTTAATTGGTTTTTCATTTATTTTTGAGAGTACAGCCGCTTTCATGTCCGTATACTTAAATAAGATTGGATCTTTTGCTAATTCTTCAAAAGTCAATAATTGCGCACTCTCTACCAAAGGAAATTCATATAAGTGTTGCCAAATACCTTTGGCTGTTCTTTGGCTTAAAAAGGTTTTTGCATCTGGAGTAACAAAGACAAGATAATTAAAGTATCGATCTGTTACCTTAATTTTATTTTTCTTGAAAGGCAGTTGACCTATTCGATTTTGATTAAAAGCTACACAATCCTTTTGAAAAGGGCAGTTATCACACAATGGGTTTTTGGGAACACACTGTAGGGCGCCAAATTCCATGAGTGCTTGGTTAAAATCTCCTGGGCTCTCGGTCCCCATTAATTCCGAAGCCAAGGCTTTGAATTCCTTTAAAGCATATGAAGCATCTATAGGAGTATCTTTTCCGAAGTAGCGCGCTAAAACCCGATATACGTTTCCATCGACTACAGCTTGGGGTTCATCAAAACAAATAGAGGAAATAGCACTCGCCGTGTAATTGCCCACTCCCTTTAGCGTGCATAATTCTGTAAAAGTTTTGGGGAAAACAGCATTATAATCCGAGACAATGGCTTTGGCCGTATGATGTAAATTTCTGGCACGTGAGTAATACCCGAGACCTTGCCATAATTTCAAAACCTGTTGCTCGTCTGCTGCGGCAAGAGCCTCAACCGTAGGGAAATTTTTTATAAAAGACTGATAATAAGGTGTACCCTGTACTATTCGAGTTTGTTGCAAAATGATTTCTGAAAGCCAAATCTTATACGGATCACGGCTTTTTCGCCAAGGAAAAGATCGCTTGTGAATCTTATACCAGGCCATTAATTGAATTGTCCAAGTCATTGTTTACAAAAGTAATGCTTCGCACCCGATTTAAAAAGGTTAATATTAATGGATTAGGCTAATATATTTCTAATTATAAATTTATATATTTGCATTCCTCAGATAAGAAAAAAACTATAATTTAAATAAAATCATGACGAAAGCAGAAATCGTTTCAAACATTTCGGAACAATTAGGAATTGACAAAGGTGATGTACAGGCAACTGTAGAAAAATTTATGGAAGAGGTTAAGACTTCTCTAGAAGGTAACGAAAATGTATACTTAAGAGGTTTTGGGAGCTTTGTAGTGAAAACTAGAGCTGAAAAAACTGGAAGAAACATTTCAAAAAATACTGCTGTGAAAATTCCAGCACACAATATTCCAGCTTTTAAGCCAGCTAAAATATTCGTAGAAGGGATCAAAACTAAAGTTCCCGTAAAATAATTTATTAATTAATAACAAAAACAAGCTATGCCAAGCGGAAAAAAACGTAAAAGACATAAGGTAGCTACTCACAAGCGTAAGAAAAGACGCAGAGCTAACCGTCACAAGAAAAAATAGTGTAGAATACACTCAAAAGATTCATTGTTCTTTGAAATGAAACGCATCTTTAGGTTGCGTTTCACAGGATAAATCCTGAAATATTATTGTTTAATCCGTTTATGCATATACTATGCATGAACACAACATTACTCAGAGTGAATAAAGAATTGATTATACGATCGAATTCCTCTGCAGTTGATTTCGCATTACTCAAGGATGGAAAACTAATTGAGCTCAATAAAGAAGTAGACGACAACAAATTTTCGGTTGGTGATATATTTTTCGCCAAAGTTCGAAAATCAGTCGGAGGACTCAACGCTGCGTTTGTAAATGTAGGCCACGAAAAAGATGGCTTTTTACACTACCACGATTTAGGTCCCAAACTACCAACTTTATTGAAATTTATTAAACAGGTAAGTACAGGTAAAACAAAAGATTATTTATTAAAAAACTTTCGTTTTGAAGAAGATATTGAAAAAAATGGAATGGTCGCTGACGCTATTAGCTCGAATCAACAGATTCTAGTTCAAGTAGTCAAAGAGCCCATTTCGACCAAAGGACCACGAATTAGTTCCGAGCTTTCATTAGCCGGTCGTTATATGGTACTAGTCCCATTTTCTGATAGAATATCCATCTCACAAAAAATTGAAGACCGAGAAGAGAAAAATCGTCTCAAACGTCTCGTGCAAAGCATCCGACCAAAAGGGTTTGGTGTAATCGTGCGAACCGTTGCCAAGGACAAGAAAGTAGCAGAACTCGATGCAGATTTACAACAGCTGATTCAGCGTTGGAAAAACATGTGTGCCCGCCTTTCTAAAATCAACAAATATCCAACAAAAGTGTTGAGCGAAATCGATCGCTCTTCTTCTATATTGCGCGATATTTTTGATGATTCTTTTACAGGAATTCATGTAGATGACAAAGAGTTATTCGGTGAAATAGGTGAATACATTCAAACCATTGCACCCAAAAAGGCAGGTATCGTTAAACATTATACCGAGTCCCTTCCCATTTTCGAAAAATTTGGAGTAGAGCGACAAATCAAAACAGCCTTTGGGAAAACAGTCTCCATGCAAAAAGGAGCCTATTTAGTTATAGAACATACGGAAGCATTACACGTTATTGATGTGAACAGTGGTAATCGCTCAAACAAAGCGAGAAACCAAGAAGAAACAGCCATGGAAGTCAATATGATTTCGGCTTCTGAAGTAGCACGTCAACTACGCCTTCGTGACATGGGAGGAATTGTTGTGGTCGACTTTATCGATCTTGGATCTAGTGATAATAGACGTATTCTATTTGAACATCTAAAGAGCGAAATGAGTACCGACAGAACCAAACACAAAATTCTACCTCCTAGTAAATTTGGTCTCATTCAGATAACCCGTCAACGGGTCCGTCCAGAAATGAATATCAAAACCAAGGAACCCAATCCGAACCTTAATGGGGAGGTTGAGGCGCCTATTGTTTTACTTGACAAAATCAACGCAGACCTTAACAAAATTGTTAACAACGCAAAGCATCAAAACAAAAAGATTGAATTACACATTCATCCTTTTATTGCTGCTTATTTAAACCGAGGGTTCCCTTCCATCCGAACTCAATGGTTATTCAAGCATAAAAAACGGGTAAAAATTATACCCCGAGATGCTTATCAGTATCTACACTATCGCTTTTTTGATAATACTCAAAAACCGATTCGTGTTCAATAGCATTATTAAAGCGGTACTCCTTTGGAGTGCCGCTTTTTTTGTTTTATAAATTAAGGGAGTAGATCTTTAAACTTCCTCGAAATCGGTATTGTACTTCCATCGAGTAGGAACAAAATTGTTTTACTAATCTGCTTTACAAAATTTCGATTGGTAATATACGATCGATGTGTTCGAATAAAGTTGGGAGGTAGTTGCTCGTCTAAGTCGCTTAAGCGACCTCGTGCCAGATGATTTTTTCCGTCTGAGGTAAATACGCGTATGTAATAGTCTTCGGCCTTGATATACATCAAATCATTAATATAAACTTTGGTCTTGTCTTTGAAAATGATGTGATTTTTGATCACGAGTTGCTTTATTTCTCTTACTTCTTTCCTACTCTGTTTATAAATAAAATACAGCAAAACAATAATCAAAAAAGTTATTCCTAAAGTGGGTAACAGCATAAAAAGAACTTTTTGCAAAGTTAATTTACGCCTCTTCATTTCCTGTAATTCCCTTTTTTTACTTTGATAATCTTCTTCGTATTCAATATTATTTATTGCCAGTTTGTCTTTGTTTAGTTCACTCGCTTTTTTGTTATGTGCTTCCAAATAAAACAAAGCACTATCTGGAATTTTTATAGCTTATAATAAATATTTAATTTCTTCGATGAAGATTCCGTTAAAATGGGTTGTGTTTCTATGAAGGTGTAGTTTCCACCGACTTTTAAGTCAATTGTAGCTTGTGCAATTCCATAAAAAGAGCACACAAATAAGGTTGATAAGATTGCAAGGGTTTTCATTTTTTATGTTTTAAATTCCTCACAAATCTAAAAGTAGTTCACGTCCATTTCCAAAAAAATGTCATGAATGACAAGTCTTATAACGTGAAAGGTGAATTGGATTGAGATCCTAAGAAAAAATGTATTTTTGACTATGCAAAAAAGCACCTCTTTTACGGTACAAGAAGCTCAAAAAAAGCTAGAACACTATTGTGCATACCAAGAGCGTTGTCATCAAGAGGTTGTTCAAAAGCTAAAATCCTTGAACATGATTCCCGATGCGATTGACCAAATCATTGGGCAACTCATTACCGATAATTATTTGAACGAAACCCGCTTTGCACAAAGCTTTGCACGGGGGAAATTCAGAATCAAAAAATGGGGGAAAATTCGAATTTTAAACCAACTAAAGTTTCGTGGAATTAGCGCATGGAACATTAAAAAGGCAATGGCAGAGATTGAACCTGGGGAATATTTCGATACGTTTGAAACCCTATTCGAACGGATTTGGAATCAATACGAACATTTAGGTAATCTCAAATGTCAAAAAAAAGTATACGATCGCTTACAGTACAGAGGATGGGAAAATGAACTCATCTTCGAAGCCCTCAATAGTAAAAAACAGGCGAATTCTTAAAAAGAAAACTGAACTCCTAAACTCCCATTTCTTTCGGGCATGGGAACCAGATTAGTTTCTGTATACACTTCATCGAAAAGGTTATTCAAAAGAAAGGTGATACGGAATGCTTTGTTTGGAGAAGCCCATTGCGCATTAAAATCTAAGACTGTATACGGCTCTCCTAAGGTTCGTTCTGCAACTTTAAGCACGATTCCTGATGAAATAGTATTGGACCACTGATTGAACGATCTGAGTGTGAAATGGTTTTTCAATGAATTGATTGAATAACGAGAAAAATTATATTCTGTGACTCCCTTTACTTCATCATCGATATACGTATACCCCAGTCGGAAACTTTGTGGGTGAATAGAAAAAGTATACTTAAAAATTGATTCGAATTCAAAACCACCCGTAGTAACTTCTTGTATGTTGTTGGCTTCCCATCTGGCCGCTTCTGTATCTTTTACATAGTCGATTAAGTCTTCTGAATTTCGGTTAAAATAAGCCGCACTAAAAGAAAACATGGAACCGGTATATCGAAGGCCTAATTCTACAGCCACTGCACTTTCTGGCTTCAGATTTGCATTCCCAATCGTTGTGCTGTCGCTGTAAAACAGATCCGTATAGGTTGGTATTCTATACGTAGATCCAACATTTCCATAAGCTCTGAATTGGGTATTGAAAGCAAATCCAAAATCAATACCTGGAAAAAAGTGTGTTCCAAAATCGGTATAGTTATTAAAAGCTATCCCTGGAGTAATGTCCAGTTGATCTCCAAAAAGCAAAAACCGATGTTCAGCAAAAATGGTGGTCATGTTACGGCTATGGTCACCGAGGTTATTACTGCTGATTCCCACGCGTGCAAAATCAATTCCAATACCCGTTGTTCCCAGAGAAGAAAACAAACTATAATCTAGAGCAACTCCTGCCTTATTTGTAATGTGCAGGTTTCTATACACACTTGGATTGTCCCGAATAAAAACATACATATCTTGACTTCTGCGCCAGTAAATTCTGGGTTTGAAAATGGATTTTTCTGTTTTCTTTACAGCAGAAAGAGCAACTAAACTCCCTTCTGTTTCCTCATATTGTTCGGTTGCCGACGGCGTTGCATAAAATCCGTTTGCACCAAACTCTCGATCCGAAAAATAACCTATGAAATTAATAGGCACATCATTTGCTTTATAGTTCCCTTTTACAAAATAATTTCGATTGATAAAGTCCGTATTGTGTCGGTAACCGTCTGACGTATTATAAGAAAAATGCCCTAATATACCTCCTTGTTTGCCTTTCGTTTGTAGTGTAGACTTAAGATGGTATTGGTCATAAGACCCTCGTTGAACAGTAAGGTTATTTGCTCCTGAACCTGCAGCTTTAGTTACTATGTTTACAGCTCCTGTAAATGCATTTTGCCCATAAATTCGGGCTGCTGGACCTTTAAGAACTTCTATACGTTCAATCAAATCGATCGGTGGGATAAGATTTAAACTATGATGACCTGTTTGTGCATCTTCTAATTTAATTCCGTCAATTAAAAGAAGGGTTTGGTCAAAACTACCCCCACGAATATATAAATCGGCTTGCATGCCTTCTACTCCTCGTTGTCTAATATCGATTCCCGAGATTTGCTGTAATAAAACAACAACATTGGGTGCCCCACTCTTTTGAATATCAGAAGCATCAATCACCTGAATGGTTCTAGAGTGTTCGGAAAGAGGTAAGTCGATCCGCGTTGAATTGAGGATCACCTCATCTAACTTATTTGTTTTAACTTCGAGAGAATCTACCTGAGCAAAGAGTAAGGTAGTACCCAGTAATAAGAATATAGAGGTTAGTTTTTTCATTGCAAGATGTTAAATTTTGAGCGAAAATAAAAAATATCTATAAATTAAGTACTTAATTCATAGATATTTAATGTTAAATTTTGATGTGTGTTTTTATTTCAAAAAACTCAATCAACCAATAAAATTATCTTGTTGTCTTGTAGCTCAAGAGTTCCTGATGAAATTTTGAGAATAACAGAATTCGAATCGATTTTATTAAACGGTTCGTCAAAGTTGTTGGAACTGTCAAACTTCCCTTGTAAAGTAACATCCCCAGTAGTTAGGGTTGAAACAATAGAAGCGTGATTTTCCAAAACCTGAAAGGAACCATTGGTTCCTGGTACCGTTAAAGAATCGATATTACCCGTAAATAGGGTTGCTTCGGGAGAT
>JABAZL010000144.1 GCA_018608425.1 Flavobacteriaceae bacterium | reverse complement strand
CTAATTTGTCCCGTTGGATAAAAGTATTTGTGAGCTCCAGTTTTCTTTCCCTTGTTAAAAAGTCGAACCTCTTGTGTTTTTCCTGAAGCATAAAACCGTTTCCAAACTCCGTCGGGTTTGCCTTTACGATATTCTTGAATAAGGAGGGTGTCTTGTGAATTTGAAAAGCGCTCCAATACAATTCCAGTGAAAGGAATCCCTTTACTAGTTGTTATCCCACTTTTGGTTTTTAGTGACAAGCTGCTTGCTTCAAAGACTTCTCGTGGTGCGTTTTCACAACCAATACAAAGGAGCAATACAAAGCCGAATATACTACCGCGTAACTGTACCAGCTGTTCCATAATACCCACTTCCATTTATATAAGGATCTGCATCCGTAATGTGATAATGATAGATTCCTCCGGGATAATCTGTCGTTACGTGTTCATGGCCGTGGTATTCGTCTAAAATACTATTTACCACTCGTTCGCCATTTTCGAAGGGACCATAAACCGGGAAGCCATCCAACAGAAAACCGAGCAGTACATTGTTTCCTTGGTTTTGGGTTAAATAGGTTGGTTCTATATGGTAATGATACTCTCCAACCAGCTGTGGGTGGCCGTTGTATTGATCAAAAGAATCGACCTCACCAATCAATGGCTGATTGTCTGGACCTGCGTATTGGTTGTAAAAAGAAACGCCATTCAGTGCTACACCAATACTTCCTAGTTGCGTAGGTCTTGGGTTAGAGGCAGCTGTAGGATTGAGTGGAATTTTATAGGTGTAATTTGCATTTAGGTCAATGCGGTTAGGGTTTAGATTAAAATTTTCGTTTGTACCGTTGTAGGCCACATTTCGGTCATCGCCCGCATCAAAATAAGGACTGTTGTGGTCGGGTACACCGTTTACTTGAATGACAACAAAGTCGCCTTCAAGATAAATATCAGATGCACTATAAATTTTTTGATAGATTTCTGGAACATCATTTCCATCGGTCACTTCATCCATCATTATTGGATCAGTATCAGAACTTCCGCAGGAGGTTAAGAAGAGTAAAAAAAGAACTAAAACGTGGGGGTGCGTTTTCATAAAAGAGGTTTTAATTTGGACTGTAAGTTAGTTTAAAGGTTTAATATCGTGGTGAAACAAAGTTTCAATTCAATATTTTTTCAAAGCAAATGCTATTATCGGTAGTCAAATAGGGTTCATAATTTGTAATGCGCAGGTATCCTGATTTGCTATATAGCGCTACGGCTTCTGGCAGGTTTTTACCAGTTTCTAGAACACAACTTTTTTTTCCTAGTTCTTTTGCCCATACTTCTAATTCTTTTAATACCTGAGTTGCTGTTCCTTTTTTACGACCAACGGGAGGAGTGTACATGCGTTTGATTTCTACCTTTCCCGTTTCGAAAAACTTAAAAGCACCACATCCAATAGCGACATTTCCTTCATAAGCAAGCACAACCTGCCCTAGATTTTCTAAACCGTTGAACTGACTGTAAAAGGCATGATCTTCCCCATCGCGAACAGACAATTCTTGGTTTAGCGTTTCAACTAAAGATCTAAAATCAGGATGATTATGATCGGTTCTTAGGAGTCTCATGTTATTTTTTTTGAGCAAAAAGCCAAGGAAGAAAATCGGGGTCAGCAAAAACAGTATCCCAACTGTTATGGTTTACACCTGGATACCAATTATAGGCTACAGTAGCTTTTTTCTTAAGAAGAGCTGCAACCATTTTTTTTGAAAGATCGACCGCTACAACTTGATCCGCTTCGCCGTGATCGATACGCCAAACGGGACGGCGAATTTTTCTAGCAATCTTGGGATTTGCCCCGCCACAGATTGCAAAAGCAGCTGCAAACATTCTAGGATTTCTATAGACCAATTCGAAGGTTCCCATCCCTCCCATTGACAAGCCACCTACATAAATGCGTTTTTTGTCGATCCCGTAATTCTGAATGACATCATCCAACATGCCCTCTACTAGATCGAGAGTAGGATTGTTTTTAGGTTTTTTTATATAGGTAAACCCTGTCTCAGTTTGAGTAGTTGTTGCCCAATAAGCATCCTTGGCACATTGCGGAAAAACAATAATTGCAGGATTGTTTTTACGGAAATCTGAATCCAAAAAAAGAGTGCTCCCATGAACTAATTGAAGTTCATTATCGTTCCCGCGTTCCCCAGATCCATGAAGGAAAAGAAGCAAGGGATAGTTCTTTTTTGCATCATAGTTTTCTGGCAATAAAATTCGATAAGGAAGAGATTTCTCCTCCTGTTCATAAATAGCATAACGATATTCCTGAGCAAAAATTTCAGAAACATTCATTAGAATGACCAGAAGCAGAAGAACAGAATAAAATTTTTTTATTTTCATTTTTTAAAGTTTTTCGGTTAAAAGAGCAATCATGGTTTTAATCCCATCCCGATAATTTCCAAGGCGAATATTTTCGTTTGGACTGTGTTGGTTGTTGTCTGGGTTTACTGTTGGAACTGCAACAGCAGGAATTCCTAGTGTTAGAACAAAAGGAGAAATTGGAATTGAACCACCGCTCATTCGAATTCGGATAGGCTCCTGGTCAAAAGCCCTTTTCATGGACTTGGTTAGCCAAACACCAATTTTAGAATCAAAAGGCGTTCTAAACGATTGGTAAGAAACCGTAGATTTATAGGTTGCTATTTTGGGGTAAGTAAGGCGTTCCTCTTTGGTTGGAACTCGATCAATAACATAGTACCCTTGTTTTTCAATGTGTTCTTTTACTAGCTCTAAAAGGCGTTCTGGATTTGATTCTAAAACCAAACGCACATCGATTTCTGCCTTTGCCCATGCAGGAATAATTGTCCGGGCATTTTCATTAATTTCTCCGGACTGCATGCCTCGAATATTGAGTGAAGGGTATTGTATGGATTCATGATAGTAAGAACCCACCTGATCTGTAACTGCAATTTGAACTGCATCCATGAAATCCTCTTTGTCGAAAGGGGTACTCTTCAATGTTTTTTCAGTTTCTGAATCGATAACAATTCCATCATAAAATCCAGAGATAATAACCTTTCCATTCTCACTTTTCATAGAAGCCAATAAGCGCGATAAACGGAGCGCTGGGTTTGGAACGTAGTTTCCGAAGTGACCACTGTGTTGAGGAACAATAGGGCCATAGGTTGTGAGTTGAGCAGTTGCAATTCCTCTTGCGCCAAACGAAAGGGTTGGCTTATTGGAGCGGTGTTGTGGACCATCAAAAATAACCAAATTGTCCGCTTTCAAGAGTCCTTTATTCTCGAGAACCGCCAAAGGCAAGTTGGGTGAACCTAACTCTTCTTCAAAATCGATAATTATCTTCAGGTTAAAGTTGGGGTTTTTACCCAATTCTTTGATTGCATCAAGTGCTGCAAGAAACATGATTACCGGCCCTTTTGCGTCACTCGCAGATCGTGCATAAATGCGCCAGTCGTCTTTATAATTTAGCAAACGATCCCATGGAAGCGCCTCCCATTGTCCATCGTCATTCTGTTTTTTAACTACAGGTTCATATGGATTTTCTTGTTCCCACTGACTAGGATCAACGGGTTGACCGTCTACGTGGACATAAAACAAGACTGTTTTTAAATTAGGATCAAGAACTTTCTCAGCAAGCAATAACGGAGCAGCAGCGGTATTGATTCGTGTTGTTTTAAATCCGCGATCTTGAAAAACTTCTTCACTCCAAAGCATATTGGCCTCATAAGCTAAAGGTTTATTGGCATCATTAGGAAGCCTCAAAAAAGACCGTAAAAGAGGGAATGTTTTTTGAGCATATTGCTCTGAAATTCGATCCAATGTTTTAATATCCTGAGCCTCTGAAAAGAGAGGAGCAAACAGCAGTAAGGTGAGAAGGTAAATCGTTTTTTTCATAAGCTTTTTTATAGTGGTTTAGTAATATTATTGACTGATCGTATCGAGGAATTGAGCACCTCCGAGGGCTTCTACTTCTTTTTTGTTTAATTCAAGAACGCGAACCTTCAAAGACACACGCTCCAGAGGGGTATCAAGAGAATCCGTTGGGAGTGCAGCAATGTTATTCAAAACATCCAATCCTTTAAAAACCTGACCGAACACGGTATATTTTTGATCCAACCGGGCTATCCCAAGCGCATCATGAACAAGATAGAACTGACAGCCAGCTGAAAGTTTTCTTGGATTATCATCGCGACCCATTCCGACCGCGCCATAAAGATGCTTAATTTCTGGCACAAACTCAGGCTCGATTAAATAATCTGAAGGGCCAAAGCCTTCGGGTGTGTCTGGGCAGCCTCCTTGAACTACAAAGTTTTCGATTACTCGGTTAAAACTTAAATCATCCCAATATTGGGCTTGCGCTAATTCAATAAAACTAGCTCGATGCAAAGGAGTTTCTTCATAGAGCCAAAAGTAGAGTTCTCCCAGAGGAGTTTCTATATGTCCTATGGGGTATGTTTCTTCTTTGCTTTCTTGACAAGAAGAGAATGCAATAAGGCAAATAAGGACTATTTTTTTCATTAGCTTTTTTTTAAATAAATAAAGAAAGTATGAGGACCATGGTGAAACCCGTTAGCGCCAAAAGAGTAGTCATTACCGACCAGCTTCTAAAGGTGTCTTTTTCAGATAGACCAAGATAATTACTAACCAACCAAAAACCACTATCGTTTACGTGAGACAGAATAGACGCTCCCGAAGCGATTGCAATTACCAGCAGTGCCGTGTGGAAATCTCCCAGGGGGCTTGTTATGAGGGCTGAGGTAATTCCTGCTGCTGTTATCATAGCAACGGTTGACGAACCCTGCAAGACGCGAACACTTACAGCTGCTAAAAAGGCAAAAGGGAGTAAGCCTAAACCAATACTTGAAAAGTAATTTGCGAGCATTGTCCCAGTTCCCGTTGTAATGAGCATTTGCTTGAAAACACCCCCCGCACCAGTCAATAAAATGATTATTCCAGCTGGAGCCAAAGAGGCTGAAGTGATTTTAGATAAAGCTGTTTTGGTAACCCCTCGCTTGATTCCTAGAAAATACCAAGCCATTAAATTCGCTAAAATCAAAGCCGAAAAAGGATGGCCAATCATTTGAATCCAACCAATTGTTTTTTCAGACAAGAGCATACCCGAAGTTATGGGACTACTCAACAAGGTGTTGCAAACAATAAGAAAAATGGGTGTTCCGATAATTAAAAGAATAAGCCCAATAGGTGGAAATTGTTGCTCACTTTTCTTTTGGAAACTTTCTGGAGCAGCAACAAATATTTTCGAAGCAATGAATTTCCCAAAGAGTGGACCGCTAACAATAGCCGTTGGGACTCCGACGATAAACCCAACTAAAATTACCCATCCGAGGTCAGCATCCAGAATATCAGCGACAGCTACTGGACCAGGTGTAGGCGGAATAAATGCATGTGTAATTGCTAAACCAGCAAGAAGCGGAATAGCATACAAGAGCATGGATTTTTTTGTTTTTCGCTGTAGGGAATACACCAAAGGAATTAAGATGATAAAGGCCACATCAAAAAAGACTGGAATTGCAATAAAGAAACCGGTTATCATAAGTGCCCAAGAGGCATTTTTTTCACCAAACTTTTGAAGTAAATACTGTGCCAAAGCTTCTGCCCCTCCAGAGTGTTCCAAAATCGCACCAAACATAGCACCCAAGCCAACCACAACAGCAACAAAGCCAAGGGTAGAGCCCATTCCGTCTTTTACCGTTACCATTATTTCTGTAGGGGCTACCCCTGCAAGAATTCCGACCAAAATACTCGAAATAAGCAAAGCTAGAAAAGGCTGAAACTTAAATTTTAAGATTAAAAATACCAAGAGACCAACCCCTATGAGAACTGAAAAAAGAAGTGAATAATCGATCATATTATTGCCATTGGGTGTGAAATGTTTGTTCAAAAGGTTTGTCTACACGTCGGTAGGTATGTGCTCCAAAAAAGTCGCGTTGTGCTTGAATGAGATTTGCAGGGAGGCTTTCACTGCACATAGCAATCCAGTAATTATAGGCAGAAGAATAACAGTCTAAAGCAATTTTTTGATCTACCCCATGATGAATTATAGAAGCAGCACCAGCTTCATTTTCTTTTAGTAAATCTAAAATAGTAGTATTGTTAAACAGCGATTTTTCTGTTTTAAAAGCTTGAACGAGCATTTCCATTAAACGCGAACGAATGATGCACCCTTGGGTCCAAATACGAGCAATTTCAGAAGGGCTATATTCCCATCCGTATTGTTGAGAAGCATTTTCAATTAGATTAAAACCTTGAATATGATTAATGATCCGAGCAAAGCGATAGGCTTCAAAGATCGATTTTACATCAAGTTCAACTTGTTTTTTTGCTTTGGGTTTTCTTGCGGACAATGCTACCCGTTCTGTTTTAAAAGAAGAGAGGTAGCGAGCAAAAACGGAAGCCGACATCATTGTGTTGACCGACCCCAAGGCCAAGGCAGCCGAACTGGACCACATACCCGTTCCTTTACTGCTTGCTTGATCCAAAATCAAATCAACTAAAAAACGGTTTCCTTCTTTTTTCTGAAGGATTTCTGCTGTAATTTCTAAGAGGTAACTGGCTTCAGAGCCTTGATTCATTTCTTGAAAAACAGCAACAATTTCTGGGTAGCTCATTTGATTTGCCAGTACTGCAAAGGTCTCGGCAAGAAGCTGCATTTCTGCATATTCAATACCATTGTGAACCATCTTTACAAAATGCCCAGCGCCTTCTTTCCCCATATAACTTTGACAGGGGACATTGGCCTTGTCTTTAGCAGCAATTTTATTCAGGATAGGTCGAAACTGAGTGTAGGCGTCTGTACTTCCACCAAACATTATTGAAGCTCCATTGCGCGCTCCAACTTCCCCTCCAGAAACGCCACAACCCACAAAATCAATCTTCTTTTTTTGAAGCTCTTGAGCTCTTCTTTGGGTATCTGGATAATGTGAATTACCACCGTCAACAATAATGTCCCCTGCACTAAGCAAAGGAGTAAGCTCCTCCAGTAAACCGTCAATGGCTGGGCCGCTTTTGATCATCAACCAAATTTTTCGAGGCTGCTCTAAAGAAGATACAAACGCATTCAGCTCTGTGAAACCCGAAAGATTTTTAAAGGCTTTATTTCTTGACAAAAAGGACTCAATGATCTTTTCTTCTCCCGGAACAGACCGGTTGTAAACAGCAGTTGAAATGTTGTTTTCAGAACAGTTTAAAGCAATTCCTTGTCCCATAACCCCCATGCCAATTACGCCAATGGTTGCTGAGCTCAAGGGTTGAATTTTATTTAAAATAGAAGAAGCCAATTGTGGAATTGTTTCTTCTATGTTGAGGTGAATACCATAGCTTGGAAGCTCCAATACATCAAATTGAGACTGAAGTAATTCGGTGTTAAAGAAATGGTTTTCTCGGTTCTCCAAGCGACTCTTAATACGATCAAAAGAACCTTTTAAAACGACCCAAGTAATCGAACTGTTTTCGGCAGCAAGGCTTTCTCTATAACGTTCTTTCAATGCTGAACAAGCTAAAATTGCCTGACCTTCTTTTGACCAAAGGCTAATTTTTTCAGCTAATTCAGCTAGCCAAGGCGCTCGATCTGCGTCATCCAACTGTAAGCCAGAGCTCATTTTTTTCTTGTTGGTTTCAGTATGAAAATCATCTGCATCATAAAAAGGCCATCCCGTTTCTTGAGAAAGGTGTTTTCCAAGGCTTGTTTTTCCGGTACCACTTACTCCCATTATGATGATCATATACGCTAGTTTTTGTTATAAAGATATAAAAGTAAAAGTGGATTACATTGCAGAAAGAATAGCTCCGTCAGGAGTATGAAATTCTTTCATTAAGTCAGCAGCCATACATGAATGAACTGGGAGCACCCACAAAAAGTCTCCAATGGCGTAGTCGCGCATTGTTTCTTTTGGCACAGAAACAATTCCGTGTTCTTGAGAAAGGCTTTTGAGGTGCATATTGGGGATGCAAGCCCCCCATCCAGAACCTTTTTTTTCGGCAATACGACCAAAGATGACTCCAGTTTCTGGGTCTTCAACTCGATCTTTTGAAAGATGAACACCGCCACCGTATATCACAATTTCATTGCGATCAGGATGTTTAGCAACAACAGGACAGGCCATAGCAACTGCAATTTCATCCAATTCGTTCGAGCCAATGATGTTTTGTGTCAGGTCATAAAAAATAAAATTACCGGGTCGAATTTCATCAATTCCAGTAAAATCCTCGGTCACACTACAACTTGGTGTGTCTCCATACGAAAGTGTAAGCTCAGGATATTGCTCTTGATAATGGCTTTTGAGTATTAAAAACTTTTCTTTACTTGTTTGGTGTACAGCTTCGATTGCTTCTTTGGACCGACATTGATACGAATGACCTGCATGTCCCAAAAAACCTTTGAATTGAAGCATAGGAGTTTGATCCATTTGACTCAAAAGTTGATCGATTAAAGAGAAACGATCTACTGCAATTCCTGTTCTGTTATAACCAATATCCATTTTCAAGAAAATACCAACGGGTGCTTTTAAGTGATTTTTTAAAAACTCGAGCACCTCAACATTTTCGACACAGAGGTTCAGTTGAATTTTTGATGCAAGTGTATTGATGGTTTCAATTTCTAAAATGTTGGTGGGAAATGCAACGGTTATATCATCCCATTCTTGAGCAAAATAAGCTGCCATTTTAAGAGAAGAAACCGTTATTTTGGCAACCCCTTCTTCTTTAAGCCATCGAGCAACTGCTAGTGATTGATGAGTTTTGACATGTGGACGAAAAGCCACATTATTTCTTCGAGCTTTAGCAGCCATTTTTGCAATGTTTTTTTTACATCGAACAGGATCTAAAAAGAGGGTTGGTACGCGAATCATTAAGGATTGAATTATTGCTTTATCTAGAAAGCGTTAATGTAACCCTAAGGTACTATGAAAAAACGAGTCGATCAACTCAAAGTTTATGCGAGTGCTTTTTTAACCTGCATTTTTAACTGTGGAAGAACATCCGTTTTGAATCATTCGTTTTTTGCAATCCAAATATTATTTCGTGGGGAAGGATGAGGTAACACAAAATGTTTTTGGGGGGTAGTTCTTGTAATTTCTTACTGTTTCTGTGAGGGTTTTTTCTTTGTTCTCTTGAGCCACTACCATAGTGTGGGCCAACAATCCACCAGTCTAACACAACAGATTTCCCAAGGGTAAACGGACTTGCAATATGAAGACCAACAGTATTTCCGGTTATAGACCCACTCGTGCTTATTGAAGATGTACCGCCCTCATCGGTTGGGTAATCAAATGAAACGCCATCTAGGGTTAGTTTAGAGTTTCTGTAAAAAGGTGCATGGTAAAATCCTTTACCAAATCCCTTTTTTCCTAGATAAAAACGAACCTTGGGAGTAACACTGTAATACGATAATGAGACATCTTTTGTTTTATCAAAACCTTCAGCATCATCGACAGTACTTTCAACAGAACCTAAAAGAGGTATTTCTCCTTTAAAAAGGGCACTAAAAGAAAGAGAAACTGAAATTCTTTTGTTTAAAACCCGTTGGTGTTGTAAGTCAATATTTCTGAAAGCAAGACGGGTAAGGCTCAGTTTAACTATGTTTTTTTAGCAAGGTATTCTAAGCTCAATGAGTCTGTTTGTTGTACTTTAGCAGCATCAAATTGCTGTGCATAAACCAAAGGCGTATGCAAGAACATAAGGAAGAAAAAAATATTTTTCGTGAGATTTTATTTAATCATTTAATTTAAGAACCGCCATAAACGCTTCTTGAGGAATCTCAACATT
>JABAZL010000003.1 GCA_018608425.1 Flavobacteriaceae bacterium | reverse complement strand
GTTGTCTATTAAGACGACACAGTCTTTAAAAAATGCGCTTCCAATCCTTGGTTGAATTCGGATGATGATCCTAAGTCAATGATCACTTTATGTTCTAGACCATTGATTCTAAAAAACAATCTCAGTAGATTTATGAAAATGAATTTAGATAATTCACGCTATTCGACACACGCTCTAAATTATTTGATCATTACTGGATAACAGCAATTTCAAAGCAATAGCAATCCTAACTACTAAATTGTAGTCCCATTAAGTCCTCTTGACAAACCCGCCATACCAGTTAGATTTTTTTCATTTTCAGATTTTCGTTTATAATTCAACAAATATGTTCAAAGCCAGAGAACAGTTTTTTAGATTTTAGCTACTTTTACAACTTATGGAAAAAGAGCTAATATTAAAGAAGATGAACGGATCAGAGAAGGAATCTTTGATGCGAACCTTGGAAATAGATTTTGTTGATGTAGGAGAAGATTTTTTAATCGCCCGTATGCCAGTAACACCAAAATTGCACCAGCCCGACGGTGTTTTACATGGGGGAGCAACTTTTGCACTAGCCGAAAGTGTTGGCAGCGCAGCTGCTTATTTGTTTAATAAAACTCAAACCCCAATGGTTCGCGGGATTGAAATGTCAGGAAACCATTTGAAGGGTATAAGCGAAGGTTTTGTCTATGCAAAGGCCACAGCTATTCATAACGGAAGAACTACTCAGATTTGGGAAATAAAAGTAACTAACGAGGCTGGAGATTTGATTTCTAGTTGTAAACTAACAACCCTAACCTTACCCAAAAAATAAATGCTAGAAGCATTACACGCTCTAACTAAGAATAAGCAGCCTTTCGTTGCATTCAAACTTCCGAATGCAAAGGAAGTGAATCTCTATTATCAAAAGGATGATCAGTTGTATATGACGTATGATTTTTCAGAAGCAGGATTTTTGATGGCTCCTTTTGCCGACACGGATTTCTATTCCTATATTCCGAGTACCTTTAGTCATCGGTTCGATTTACCCTCAAGCGATTCTGTACTCTGTTCGGATCTGACTGTTCTTGATGAAAATAAAAAGCCTTTTGTTGCATTGGTGCAACAAGCGTTGACTGAATTTGAAAATTCAGACCTCAAAAAAGTTGTCGTTTCCAGAGTTTTGGTTGTCAATGCATCGGATAAGAATTCGGCGCAAACTTTTCAGAATTTAGCATTGCTTTACCCAACTGCATTTGTGTACTATTGGCATCATCCAGCAACAGGATCTTGGATGGGAGCCACACCAGAGCGTTTTGCTAATTTAGAAGATAACCGTTTGCATACTATTGCTTTGGCCGGAACTTCTACCGCAAATGAAGGGCAAGAAGCGGAGTGGACTTCAAAAGAAATGCAAGAACAACAGCTTGTTACAGATGCGATTGAAGTTGCTTTGAAAACTACATTTCCTTCCGTTCAATTAAAAATAAGCGCAGTGGAGTCTATTCGAGCAGGTGCTTTGTGGCATTTGAAAACAGATGTACTGGCCGAAAGTTCTGACTTATCGATTGCGAAAGTGGTAAAAGCATTGCATCCTACTCCAGCAGTAGGTGGAGTGCCAAAAGATGAAAGCACGGCTTTTATTTTAGAAAACGAAGGCTACGAACGGAAATTTTATACAGGTTTTTTGGGACTCTTTGAAGGTGATTCTAATGCAGACTTTTTTGTTAATTTGCGTTGTGCAGAAATAACCGAAAAAGGGTATAATGTTTTTGTTGGCGCTGGAATAACATCTAAGAGTGATCCCATTAATGAATGGAAAGAAACCCAACGTAAAGCAAAAACTTTTTGCCAAGCACTTTGAATTAAAAGACAATAAACTTCTTTCAATCTTCGACGTTTTGTATTTTTGTTAGGCAATGAAAGAATCCCCTCAACTTATTTTTTCTGAAATCCCTTTAGCACAAACTGTTGTTGGTTTTTGTGCACTAAAAAAAATCCAACACATTGTCATTTCACCTGGTTCAAGAAACGCTCCCTTAACTCAAGGGTTCACTCAAAATAGTGTTTTCAAGACGTACAGTATAGTGGATGAACGTTCGGCAGCTTTTTTTGCTTTAGGTCTTGCGCAACAGTTAAAACAGCCTGTAGCCCTAGTGTGTACCTCAGGTTCTGCCTTGTTGAATTATTATCCTGCAATATCAGAGGCCTTTTACAGTGATATTCCGTTGGTTGTTATTTCTGCAGATCGGTTGCCACATCGTATTGATGTCGGAGATGGTCAAACCATTCGTCAACCAGAAGTTTTTGAACCCCATCTTGAAGCTGCTGCTTATTTAAAGCCAGATGTTATTCATGCAACTGAAACACTACTCGCAAACCCATCTCAGAAATTAATTGCAGCAAATGCTACTTCAGCCATGTTGTTGGAAGAACAAAAGCGCATTCAAATATTCAATGAAGAACAGTTGAACTCTGTTCTGAATAAAGCACATTCGCAATCAGGTCCTGTACACCTCAATGTTCCTCTAGAAGAACCTCTATATGGTACAACGACTTCAGAAATTATACTTCAAAAAGTTACATCTTCTAATCTTCCTGATAAACTCAGCGTTGGAAAATCAATTGTTGATGTATGGAATACTGCTCCCAAAAAAATCATTTTAATTGGAGTACTTGCTCCGCATTCAATTTCTGAAGAAATTATAAATGCATGGGCGTTGGACCCTTCTGTTATTGTGATGACTGAGAAAACATCAAACATAAAGCATCCACGTTTTATAGATGCAATTGATAGTTTGATTGCTCCTCTTGAAAATGGATTAGAAGACTTATTGCAGCGTCTTCAACCCGACCTATTGGTTTCATTAGGCGGAATGGTTGTTTCCAAAAAGATAAAAAACTTCTTGCGAAAATTTCCACCAAAGCATCATTGGCACATTCACCCAAAGAAAGCATATGACACCTACTATGTGTTATCGGATCATATTAAAACGGAACCACAAGCATTCTTTGAAGAGCTTCTTTCAAAAGCATCAAATTCAAATCAAAGTACATACAACAATCAGGTATCATCGATCTACAGTAGTAATCGACTGAAAGGATTAAATTACCTGAAACAAATTCCGTTTTCAGATTTAAAAGTTTTTCAAACTATTTTTAAGTCCATCCCAGACCAACTTCAGTTACAACTTGCCAATAGTTCGACTATTCGCTATGCACAATTATTTGACCTTCCAAAAACCGTATCTGTTTTTTGTAATCGAGGCACTAGCGGAATAGACGGTAGCAGCTCAACTGCTGTAGGAGCTGCTTTTGTTTCTAAAATTCCTACACTACTAATTACGGGCGACTTGAGCTTTTTTTATGATAGTAATGCGCTTTGGAATACTTATTTAAAAAAGAACTTTCGCATAATTATTATAAACAATCAAGGCGGAGGTATTTTTAGGATTTTGCCTGGTCAAAAGGATACGCCAACCTATGACGAATATTATGAAACTGTTCATAAGCGCAACGCAAAGGACCTTTGCAAATCGTTTGGTGTTGGATACAGCAGTGTGCACTCAGAATGGCGTTTAAAAAGGAAACTAAAATCCTTCTTTAAACCCTCAAATTGCCCTCAAGTTTTAGAAATATTTACACCTAGAAAAAGTAACGATCAAATATTGTTGAATTACTTTAAAGCAATGCAATAAAACCCTATTTTTAATAAAAAAAAATAAACTATTACCTATGAAAACAGTCGTTTGGGAACCCCTGAAAGAATATTCAGACATTTTATTTGAAATCCACAAAGGTATCGCCAAGATAACCATCAACCGTCCAGAGGTGTACAATGCTTTTCGTCCAGAAACAAACAATCAGATGTTAGAAGCTATGGACATCTGTAGAGAGCGCAATGACATAGATGTCATCGTTTTTACAGGGATTGGCGACAAGGCATTTTGTAGTGGAGGAGACCAGAATGTTAAAGGTGTTGGAGGATATGTCGGTGAAGACGGTGTACCTCGCTTAAATGTATTGGATTTGCATAAAAAAATAAGAGACATTCCTAAGCCCGTAATTGCGATGGTCAATGGATATGCAATTGGCGGTGGACATGTACTTCATGTAGTTTGCGATCTAACAATTGCTAGCGAAAATGCTATGTTTGGACAAACTGGACCTAAGGTTGGTAGTTTTGACGGAGGCTTTGGTTCTTCTTATTTAGCGCGTCATGTTGGTCAGAAAAAAGCACGTGAGATTTGGTTCTTATGCCAGCAGTATACTGCTAAAGAAGCTGAAGAAATGGGAATGGTGAACAAAGTTGTACCCTTAGAAGATTTAGAAGCAACTGTAATCGAATGGTGTCAAATCATGCAAACAAGAAGCCCTTTAGCCCTTCGTATGGTTAAGCGATGTTTGAATGCAGAATTAGATGGTCAGCACGGTTTAATGCAATTAGCAGGAGATGCAACCTTGATGTATTACCTCATGGATGAGGCTCAAGAAGGTAAAAATGCCTTTTTGGAGCGCCGTGAACCTGACTTTAAACAATACCCAAAATTTCCATAATCAACATTTAGACCAATGCCGTTTATCGAAGGAGAAAAACTAGCAAAGCTTTACAAGGAAATTGACGACGAACGTAATGCTTCTTCCTATTTTAGGGCGCTTCATCAAAGTACAAAGAAAAAAATAGCATACGTCAAAGTATATGCTGTTGGATTTTATATACTTCTTCTCACGGTAATTGTGTTGGGAATTCTTTTTCTTTCTGACTTTACACCGATTGATCAAAGCCAAGAACAACCACATTCAGGAGAAACAGACCCTAGGGTAAGTATTCATGAGAAACACAATGGGCATGATATTAAGAGTTTAATGGAGGGTATTCGAATCTACTCAGTTCAAATTGCAGCTAATAATGATGAATCATGGCTACTTTTTTCCGAAAACTTTGTCAATTTCGGACTGCACGAAGTAGGAGAACTTAATGCGTATTCCATTGGAAGCTTTGCAACTGAAGATGAAGCAATTGTTTTTCGAGATAAAATAATTGACATGGGAATTAAAGATGCATGGGTAGTTGCCTATGAAGATGGGGAACGCATAATTTTACATAAATAAATGAATTCAAAATTTAAAATTTGGTTACAAGCTGCACGATTAAGAACCCTGCCCTTATCACTTTCAGGAATTATAGTTGGAAATGGTCTCGCATATGGAAGTGATCCATTTTCGCTTGTGATTTTATTTTTGTCATTGGCAACAACGATTGCTTTTCAAGTGCTTTCGAATTTTGCAAATGATTATGGAGATGGCGTTAAGGGGACAGATAATGAATCAAGAATTGGCCCAGCTCGTGCGTTACAACTAGGTTTATTGACCAAAGAAGAACTTAAAAAAGGAATTCAAATTTGTGCAGTAGTATCGCTATTACTTGCTTTTGCTCTAATTTATGTTGCCTTTGGCACTTCTGATTTACTTTTTTCGCTAATATTCATCTTGTTGGGAATAGCATCCGTTGTTGCTGCAATCAAGTATACCGTTGGCACCAATGCCTATGGTTATCGAGCCTTAGGAGACTTATTTGTATTCCTCTTTTTTGGTGGAGTAAGTGTGTTGGGTTCCTACTTTTTGCAAGCACAAGAGTTTCAAATTAACCTGATATTGCCTGCAACCGCATTGGGTTTATTGAGTGTTGGAGTATTGAATCTAAACAATATGCGAGACATACATACGGACAAAGAAGTCAATAAAATTACAATGGCAGTATTGCTTGGTGCGAGTCTTTCAAAAGCATATCATGCTTTTTTACTAATTGGTGCTGTCCTAACATGTGTTTTTTATGTTAAAATGGATACCCAACCTGCCTACCTTTTCATGATCGCTGTATTACCGATGATGATTCACCTTAGACGTGTACTCGGCTATACAGATCCAAAAGAATTTGACCCAGAGTTAAAACGTTTAGCCTTGTGTACTTTCTTGTTTTCTATCTTGTTTGCTATTGGTCAAAATCTGTAATATGAAGGCTACTTATTCACAATACATATTAGACTTTAAACAAGCTAGTGGTACTTCGCGCGGCGTATTGAAACAAAAAGAAACTTGGTTCATAAAACTTGAAGATCAAGGTGAATGGGGGATTGGTGAGTGTGGAATTCTTCGTGGCTTGAGCTGTGATGATCGACCAGATTATGAAGAGAAACTCCAGTGGGCTTGTGATCATATTCATTTAGGGTTTGAAGTTTTATACTCCGAATTGAAAGAATTTCCTTCGATTCAGATGGGGCTAGAAACAGCTTTTCTTTCTTTAACATCAAAAGACCCCTATTGTTTATTTCCATCAAAATTTACAAATTCAAAGGACTCACTTCCAATCAACGGTTTGATTTGGATGGGAGATCATGCTTTTATGCTGAAACAATTAGAGCAGAAGTTAGCAGCAGGGTTTGATTGCATTAAAATGAAAGTAGGCGCTCTGGATTTTGACCAAGAACTTGCACTTTTAAAAACCATACGAGAACGTTTTTCTAAAGATGAAATAGTTTTGCGTGTAGATGCGAATGGTGCTTTTTCTCCAGACGAAGCTCCTTCTAAATTAGATGCTCTCGCTGCTTTTGATATACATTCCATTGAGCAGCCTCTTCAGGCGGGACAATGGGAAGCTATGGCTACTTTATGTAATAATACGCCTATACCAATTGCTTTAGACGAGGAGCTTATCGGCGTTTTTGATACCAGTCAAAAACAAGCCCTCTTGGACGAAATAAAACCGCAATACATTATTTTAAAACCCAGTTTTATTGGTGGTTTTCGTGGATCACAAGATTGGATAGATTTAGCTAATGCACGTAAAATTGGTTGGTGGGTAACGAGTGCTTTGGAAAGTAACGTTGGCTTGAATGCGATCACACAATGGACCTTTACACTCAGTCCAAAGGGGCCACAGGGTTTGGGAACCGGAAGTTTATACACAAACAATATCGATTCACCTTTAGTGGTTGAAAATGGCTATATTGGCTACGATAAAACAAGAAATTGGAACACAATATAATGAATACATTTTTAGAAAAGGAGCTAGATAAACGCCTACCATTTGCATGGTATTTACTTGGATCCATGATCGTTATTATTTTTAGTTTTATGGGGCAAGTACCCATGTTGTTCTTCCTGTCAGAAGAATCTGCTACCACAATGGACCCTAAGAATCCCATGAGTATTTTCGCTCACCTGGATCCCAACCTAACCTTATTTCTCCTTCTTTTTTCTTTCTTTATTGCTTTTTTAGGTTTTCTGTTTGTGCTCACAAAAATTCACAAACAAAGTTTTGTGAGTGTTACAACCTCACGAAAAAAAATAGATTTTAACCGCTTTTTCTTTGCATTCAGCTTTTGGGCAATTGCTTCGATCCTATTTGTTGGAATTGACTACTATTTTTCCCCACAAAATTATGAAGTTACATTTCAATTGAAACCCTTTTTAATCATGTTTGGAATATCAGTAGTGCTTATCCCGTTTCAATCTGGACTTGAAGAATATCTCTTTCGTGGATACCTGATGCAGGGTTTTGCAAAACTCACTAGAAACCGTTGGCTTCCCCTTATACTGACATCAATTATTTTTGGAATGCTTCATATTTTTAACCCAGAAATCGAAAAACTGGGTATGGGGCTTTTATTTTATTACATAGGAACAGGATTCTTTTTTGGTATCATGACCCTCATGGATGAGGGGATTGAATTGGCATTGGGCTTTCATATAGCCAATAATCTAATCACCGCGTTACTTGTAACAGCCGATTGGACTGCCTTTCAAACCTATTCTGTTTTAAAAGATATTGCAGAGCCAACCCTTATTCCAGAATTGGTTTTGTCTCTATTTATTCTCTACCCAATAAGTTTATTCATTCTTTCTAAGAAATACGGATGGACTAATTGGAAATATAAACTAACAGCAAGAATCGATGAATCAAAAGCCGAATTATAGAAACGTCCACAATCGTTTTAAACTGAATGGAAACAATTATTCTTTCAATGATCTTTTTGAAGTTGCATACAGTTTTATAAAAGAAGGGAAACCGCATGAGAAAGTAATTGGTGATTTTTTGATGGATTGGTTGGATCCAAAAGAAGAACTTATTCTGAAAACCTCAGGCTCTACTGGTACTCCAAAACAAATGCGATACGCTAAACAAGCAATGGTTAATTCTGCTTTAGCTACAGGTGATCATTTTGGAGTGCAAATTGGAGATCGAGCACTGCATTGCCTTTCAGCTGATTTTATTGCTGGAAAAATGATGTTGGTTCGCGCAATGATTTTAGGTCTAGAATTGGATATCGTTTCACCTAATGGTAATGTGTTAGAGGAAAACCCTACAGTTTATGACTTTGCTGCAATGGTCCCTATACAAGTTGTGAATGCGATGAGTCAAATCAGTCAAGTGAAAACATTATTGGTCGGAGGAGCAGCTCCATCGACATCACTTTTACAACAATTACAATCACAAAAAACTAACAGCTTTGTTACCTTCGGGATGACCGAGACTCTTACGCATATCGCTTCACGTTCTGTTAAATCAAAAGATTCAGTATTTAACGTTTTACCGGGTGTAAAAATCACACAAGATGCGAGACAATGTCTCAACATTGAAGTGCCGCATTTAACTAAAGATACCGTTGTAACGAATGATTTAGTTACTATAGTGTCTGACACAAGTTTTATCCTTTTAGGGCGAATAGATCATGTTATTAATTCTGGGGGAGTGAAAGTTATTCCTGAAGCAGTAGAAGAGAAAATTAGTTCTTTAATTACATGTCCATTTTTTATTACAAGTATAGCAGATGAACAATTAGGACAAAAAGTTGTTTTGGTTTTTGAACAAAAAGAAGACAC
The DNA here is from genome assembly GCA_018608425.1 of Flavobacteriaceae bacterium. Taxonomy (GTDB): domain Bacteria; phylum Bacteroidota; class Bacteroidia; order Flavobacteriales; family Flavobacteriaceae; genus Arcticimaribacter. The sequence continues at coordinate 1,078 of JABAZL010000003.1, read as the reverse complement.
CCAAAATATACTGGGACTAATAAAAGAAAAACAAGTTCTGAGCACCTATGAGCTTCCTAAGAACGTTTTCTTTTTAGATGCGTTTGAATATACCGAAAATGGAAAACTTAAACGCGAAGCAACGACTGCTAAACTTGAAGCACGCCCATATTAAAGGCTTCCGTTATTGGAGCATGGTTAGCAGCTTCAATTCCCCTGCTGATCCATTGTCGGGTTGTTAATGGGTCTATAATGGCGTCTGTCCACAAACGAGAGGCAGCGTATACAGGTGAAGTTTGTTTGTCGTAGCCTTCTTTTATTTTTTTGTACAATCTTTCTTGCTCCGCTTCATTAATTGGGTCTCCTTTTTTCTTTCTAGAAGAAGCTTCGATTTGTGCCAACACCTTTGCCGCTTGCGATCCGCCCATTACAGCCATTTCGGCACTTGGCCAGGCTACAATAAGCCTCGGGTCAAATGCTTTTCCACACATAGCGTAATTACCTGCTCCATATGAATTGCCCATAATTACAGTGAATTTTGGTACAACAGAATTCGAAACAGCATTGACCATCTTGGCACCATCTTTTATAATTCCACCGTGTTCGGCTTTACTACCTACCATAAAGCCCGTTACATCTTGAAGAAAAACAAGAGGTATTTTCTTTTGATTACAATTGGCAATAAAGCGAGTTGCTTTGTCTGCTGAATCTCCATAGATTACTCCACCCAATTGCATTTCTCCATCAGCAGATTTCACCACCTTTCGTTGATTTGCAATAATACCGACAGACCAACCGTCAATTCGTGCGTATGCCGTTATAATGGTTTTACCGTATCCTTTTTTATATTCTTGTAATTCAGAATTATCGACTAAACGTTCCAAAATAGGGTAGGTGTCATAGGGTTGATTTCTTGACGCAGGTAATAATCCGTATATTTCCTTTTCATCTAACTTAGGAACAACAGCTTCAATACGGTTGAATCCAGCAGTATCTGGGGCTCCAACTTTATCAATTAAAGCGCGAATATGATCCAATGCAGCTGGATCATCTTTTACTTTATAATCTGCAACACCACTAATTTCAGTATGTGTAGTAG
>JABAZL010000073.1 GCA_018608425.1 Flavobacteriaceae bacterium | reverse complement strand
CATTGTATGAAGTTCGTGGCTTAGAACAATGGTGGCGAATGAACAAAGCAACTTCTTTCAAAGAATTTTACGATATCCTAAAAATGAAAGCACTTCCAGGTTACAATATTGGATACGCTGATAAGAACGATACGATCTTTTACATTTCGAACGGACTTGTTCCAAAAAGAGCAGAAGGTTATAATTGGAAAGAAGTAGTTCCTGGTAACACCAAAAAGACTTTGTGGACGGAGACCTATGATATTGAAGAACTACCACAAGTAATTCAGCCTACTTCGGGTTATTTTTACAACACCAACCACTCCCCTTTTAGATCAAGTGACGAAACAAATAATCCTAATGGAAATGCATTTTCGTTGGACATGGGTTTTGAACGCTATGAAAACAATCGATCTATTCGGTTAAAAGAATTAATCGATGCAGAAGACAAGGTTTCTTACGAAGATTTTAAACGCATAAAATACGATCGCCAGTATCCTGAAAAAATGACTTTTTCGTGGATGGATATTAATGCCTTGTTCGATATTGATTCCAAGCAATACCCCGACATTGCTCCTATACTTGAAAGCATTCAAAACTGGGATCGGAAAGCAAATGCAACCTCAAAAGGGGCGGGTTCTTTTGCTGTTTTTTATTATCGTTTGTATCCATACTATGAGAAATTACCGGAACCAAAAACTTTTCCTAAAACGTATTTAATAGCAGCATTACGTGATGCAAAAGCCTATATGCTAAAACACTTTGATTCTACTAAAATAACACTAGGTGATTATCAAAAACTTGTACGAGGAGATAAAGAGTTACCTGTATTTGGTTTACCGGATGTACTGACATCAATGAGTGCAGTTCCACATAAGGATGGGAAAGTAAAAATTGTTAGTGGAGAATCGTATATCGAGCTAGTTCGCTTTACCCCCGAGGGAACTCAGATTGAATCCTCTATTTCGTATGGTAGTTCTGATCATCCTGATTCGCCCCATTATGCGGATCAGATGGAGTTATACACAAAATTTAAAACTAAAAAAATGTCGCTCAATAAGGAGGATGCTTATAAAAACGCCGAACGCATTTATAATCCTCAGTAAAACTTATTGGTTTTCCAAAGCTTCTTGATAAACAGCAACATAACGACCAACAATCTGATTTAAATCAAATTTACGGGCTTCATTTTCAGCGTTGTTTTTAAATTCTTCTAGAAGTACATCATCTTGTAAAAGGGCAATGCTTTTATCAGCCATTCCATCGACATCACCAACATCAAAAAGATATCCTGTCTTCCCTTCGATGTTTACCTCAGATAATCCTCCTGTATTTGAAGATATTACAGGAACTCGCATCATCATTGCCTCCAAAGCGGCTAAACCAAAACTTTCCGTTTCTGATGGGAGTATAAAGAGATCTGAATAACAGAGTACTTCGAATACCTGATTGCTTTTCCCAATGAACTTTACAGAGTCTGCAATTCCATGTTCTAGACAATAGTCCATTGCTGCCTGTTTGTCAGGGCCTTCGCCTACCATGATTAATTTTGCAGGAACTTCTTTTACTATTTTTTCAAAAACCTGAACCACATCTAGGATTCGTTTTACAGACCTGAAATTACTAACATGCGAAATGATGCGCTCATGAGCAGGAGCAATTACATGACGTTCACAATCTTCATTGTGATTTGAGTGTTTGTTGAAATCCACAAAATTCGGAATTACCTTGATATCATTACGTATGTCAAACAAATCAAGTGTATCCATTTTTAAACTTTCAGAGACAGAAGTAACACAATCCGAATGATTGATACTAAACTCTACTGCTGACTTATAAAAAGGATGACTCCCCACTAAAGTAATATCGGTACCGTGAAGTGTTGTTACAATGGGCAAATTAATTCCTTGATCTTGCAGCATCTTTTTAGCCATATAAGCGGCATAGGCATGCGGAATAGCGTAATGTACATGCAGTACTTCAATCTTGTGTAATTTAACCATATCGACCAGCTTACTGGACAAAGCAAGCTCGTAGGGTTGAAATTGAAAAAGCGGATAGTCTGGCACGTTGACTTCGTGAAAATGAAGATTTTCACTTAAAGCTTCTAAACGAACCGGCTGCTTATAGGTTATAAAATGGATTTCGTGCCCCTGCTGAGCTAAGGCTAAACCTAATTCAGTAGCCACTACTCCACTCCCACCAAATGTAGGATAACAAACAATTGCTATTTTCAAATTTTTGAGGTTTTAATTTATAATTGCATCGTAAATATACTGTTGTATTCGAGTACGAATATCATGTTTTAACAACAAGTTATTATCCATTGTCGGATAGGTTCTGTTAGATAAAAAAACATAAATCAATTCATTCTCAGGATCTGCCCAAGCATAAGTACCTGTAAAACCGGAATGCCCAAAACTAGATTTTGGAACGCAACCGCAGGTCGAACCTCTTCCTTCTAATTGTGGCTTATCAAAGCCAACACCGCGTCTATTTCCTTCTTCACAGTACAAACATTGATTGAACTGATCAAAAGTTGTAGTAGAAAAATAGTGCTTATCAGCATAACTTCCTTGCTGTAAAAAAAGCTGCATGAGTATCGCAACTTCACTGGCATTCGAAAAAAGACCTGCATGACCTCCCACTCCACCTAACATGGCCGCAGCCATATCATGAACTTCTCCTTTCAATTCCTGATTCCGATAGTAAGTGTCGATCTCAGACGGAATAACTGTTTGATTGGGTGTGTTTTTATTTGGGTTGAATGTAGTCCGAACCAAACCCAATGGCTTGTAAAAAGATTCCATCGCAAGCGTTTCAAGAGATTTTTGATAACGATCTTCTAGTATATCTTTCATAAAGAAATAGGGTATATCAGAATACTTATATTCCAAGGTATCTCGTAATTCACTTGCTAAAATTTGATCACTAATTCGTTTTGATAAATTATTTTTACCATAAAAACGATCTGCAACTGGAACTGGAAATCGTTTACTCGATCTTTTACGATAAAACTTCTTGTTCAATTTAGTGCTGTTTTCTTTTAAGGTTTCTTTGTAAAAAGGTATCCAAGGAATCAAACGTGCATAATGCGAGAGCATATCTTGAATACTAATATTGGCTTTGTTGGATTCGCTCCATTCTTTGTTTAAAGTGCCTAATTGGGTATCTAAAGACAGTTTCCCTAAATCCACTTCCTTCATAACCAAAGGCAGTGTTGCTAGTACTTTAGTGAGGGACGCCAAGTCATAAATATCAGTGTTTACAACAGCTCTTTTTTTTTCATACGTATGAAAGCCATAGCTTTTATTGAAAACCACTTTCCCATGACGAGCTATTAGAATCTGCATCCCAGGAGTCATTAGAGAATCCATTGCAATTTGTGCAAGCGCATCAATTCGATTCAATCGTTCTGGATTTAGTCCAACTTCCAAAGGAGTTCCTATTCCTAATTTTTTTGGCCCAATCAGTGAAATTCCTGTTCCAACGGGATAAGAGGATGAGATAGAAACTGGCAAACGACCTGTAGCCTTTCGTTCGCCTAAAAGAATTTCGGCAGATGCTTTTTGAGCAACTGTACTGTTTTGATAGCTGACCACCAAACCGTCTATTGCTTCTAAGTTCTCTATCCTACTCAGTGCATAGGGTTTGACGAAAACATCGAGGATTATATTATGGTCTTTTGAAAGAGACGCTAAGAGTTGCATTTCTTTTTTTGAAAAGCTAGACGCTTTCCATGGACTTGCATTGGAACGATGAAAACCAATAATGATTTTTTTGTAAGACGCAAGAGCCTGTATAATTTCATCGTTCGATAAAGAAGCATCGACTGTATGTATTTTTAGCTTTTGCATCAAGTTGTTCTTAAAGGCAGAACCAGTCGCATCCCCAAGTTTGATATAACCATAGGTTTGCTCATTGCTGAGCGGTAAAATAGCGTTCTTATTCTGTACAACTGTAACTGCAGCTTGCATTGCTTTTGCAATTAAATAATCATCTTCAATCGTATTTAGATCTGAACTAAGATTTTCTTTTGAGACTGTTTTGTTATTACTTAAACCAACTAAGTACTTTGCTTTTAAAATCTTTTTCACAGACAGGGCCAAACGTTCTTCTGTGAACTTTTTAGCTTTGAAAGCACGTTTCATTTTCTTAATTGCGGTGCTTACATTGTTAGGAATTAAAAGAATATCGTTCCCTGCTAAAAAAGCTGCAACATCAATTCCATATTTTGGGCTAATCCCTGAAGCGCCTTTCATATTCAAAGCATCCGTAATTACTAATCCTTTGAATTTAAGAGAATCTTGAAGTAAAACTTGTACTGTTTTTTGAGATAAAGAAGATGGGATTCCAGCATCGAGTGCTGGAATATCCAAATGGGCAACCATGACAGAAGATACTCCAGCATTGATTATTTTTTTGAATGGATATAATTCCACTTCATCAATTCGCTCTGATGAAAAATTAATCGATGGTAAGCCTAAATGCGAGTCAGTAGCGGTGTCGCCATGACCTGGAAAATGTTTAGCAGATGAAAGTACTCCAGATTCATGCATTCCATTCATAAAGGCAATTCCTTTTCTGGCTACATTTTCTTTATCTTCTCCAAAAGATCGGTTTCCAATAATTGGGTTTTTCGGATTGGTATTGATGTCTACTGAAGGTGCAAAATTAATATGAATCCCTAAGCGTTTCGCTTGTTCTCCAATTCTATATCCTACAGCTTGAACCAGCTTATCATCTTGAATAGCTCCTAAGGTCATATTCCAAGGAAAAGCTTGAACAGAATCTAAACGCATTGCAACTCCCCATTCAGCATCCATACCAATTAGTAATGGAATTTTGGATTTCTTTTGAAAACGATTCAACCAATCGGTTTGACCAAGCGGGCCACCTAAAGAGAAGATCACGCCCCCAATTTTGTTTTCTGTTATGTTCTTGGAAACTGCATCGAAATGTTCATTTCCTTGTTCAGAAAAGGCCATCACCATAAACAATTGCCCAATTTTTTCATCTAAAGTGAGACTAGAATAGGTACTGTCTACCCATTCTTGCTGCGCTTCATAATTTATAGCAAGTAAAGGATCGGGAGTTTGTGCATATAAAGAGCAAATACCTAAAAGTGAAAATAGAAAAATTCGCATATGGTATTGGTTTTATTTAATAAAACGGGAATGCCAACTTTGACCTGCAGGGACTTCCCAGTGACTTGTGTATTCTGCTTTATCTACTACCAAGTTATTAAAAACTATAGTACTTGACGAGATTTTTCTTTTTTTAGCCAAAGCCCGAAATTCTTTAAGAGGCGTGTATAAAAGCTTGTCCCCTTCTTTGTGGGTGACATTCATCTTGTCTAAAAGCTCAATTTGATACTTCGACTCTAATGTTTGAATAAAGCGAACAGAGGAGTCGATAGAACAACCTGTGGCGCCTTGAACTTCTTCGTTTAGTCCTATAACAATAAACCGATCGTAGGGGATTTCGTAAGAAGTTACTAAATCAGAACCATGTGCTGCCCATTGTTTTAAAAAAGCTTCAATTTCTTGGGTAATATCCGCTTTTTCCTCTTTTGAAAAAGGTCGTGAGGCTTGGTAAATCCATACGCGAGCTTGATCGGGTAAATCAGTAAAAGGAATTAACATATATTATAAATCTTTTGCGTTGGCAATGAGTTCTGCGATATCCAATACGGGTAATTCCCCCTCTTTTTCTTTGTTTTTAACCCCATCCGTTAGCATGGTGTTACAAAACGGGCAGCCTGCAGCAATAATATCGGGTTTCACTTCTAATGCTTGTTCTGTTCGCTCAATGTTAATGTCTTTAGCGCCATTCTCTGGTTCCTTAAACATTTGAGCACCACCAGCACCACAGCAAAGACCTTTGGCCTTGCAGTTTTTCATTTCAACCAACTCAGCATCTAACTTCCGAATCAGCTCTCTAGGTGCCTCATAAACATTGTTTGCACGACCAAGATAACATGGATCATGAAAGGTTATTTTTTTTCCTTTATAAGTTCCTGTTTCGATCGTTAGTTTTCCATCATCCAATAACTCTTTTAGTAATTGGGTGTGATGCACTACTTCATAAGTACCACCAAGTTCAGGATATTCATTCTTTAGGGTATTAAAGCAATGCGGACATGCAGTAACAATTCTTTTTACCCCATAACCGTTGAGGACTTCAATATTGGTTACCGCTTGCATTTGAAAGAGGAATTCATTTCCTGAGCGTTTAGCAGGATCACCTGTACAACTTTCTTCCGCACCCAAAACTGCGTACGATACGCCAGTATTGTGAAGTAGCTTCACAAAAGCTTTTGTGATTTTCTTTGCTCGTTCGTCAAAACTCCCCGCACAACCTACCCAAAATAAAATTTCAGGGGTTTTACCTTCTGCGGTGAGTTCTGCAAGTGTTGGTACTTTAATCATAAAATCTAGTTGTCGTTAGCACCGTCATCAAAAACCTGAATGGTAACTTCTTTGTTTACCAATTCTGTAAATTTTCCTTTATATTGGGTAGCTTTTACTAAATGGTTATCAATCCAATGGTAATTTCCACCTCTTGGTTTTCCCATTAATAAACTGTGGTACTTAAACCCGTTGCGTTTCAACCAACCTTCGGTTACTTCACGATTAGCTTCTACTCGAGAAGTGAAGAAACAAATTAAGTGCCCTTCAGCAAACCAACGATTACATGTTTCTAAAGCATCGGGATACAATTCTGCGGTTTCCATACGCTCTGGTTCCTCGTTAGGAATATCATCACAAATAGTCCCATCGATGTCGATCAGATAGTTTTTGATTCCTTCTGGTAAAACCGGACTAACGTCTTCTCCGTTTTCAACTTTTTTGTGTAAATAATTTTCCGCTTCTTCTTTGTGCATTTTTTTTGATTTAAAAATTAGAGGTCTTGAACCCAATTGTTTCGGTCTTGTTGATTGAAAGGCCAAGGTGCCCCGTTATTTTCGATATTCCCCATCATATTATTAAGGTCAGTTGGAGCCGCAGACTCTTCCATAACCAAATATTGACGCATGCTCATTATTATGGAGAGTGGATCAATGTCAATTGGACATGTTTCAACGCACGCATTACATGAAGTACAGGCCCATAATTCTTCGGGGGAGATATAATCGTTGAGTAGTTGTTTTCCATCGGGAACAAAAACTCCTTTGTTTTTTTGAATGTTATCGCCTACCTCAGTAAGTCGATCACGAGTATCCATCATTATCTTTCTTGGAGAAAGCATTTTCCCAGTCTGGTTTGCTGGGCACTCACTCGTACAACGCCCACACTCGGTACAAGTGTATGCGTTTAAAAGCTGAACTCTATTCAAATCCGTTACATCAGAAGCACCAAACTTGTCAGGTTCATCTGAAGATTCTTCAGGGACTGCGTATGGGTCTGCATCGGGATCTAGCATCAATTTCACTTCTGCAGTTACCGTTGGGTTATTTGCAAAACCACCTTTTGCATTCAAATTAGCAAAATAGGTGTTTGGGAAAGCCAATAGAATATGTAAGTGCTTGGAGTAATATAAATAATTTAGAAAGATGAAAATGCCAATGATGTGCATCCACCATGCAGTTCGCTCTAACAAAACAACCGAATCCAGTGACATTCCGCTGAAAAGCGAAGATAAGTATTGACTTATAGGGAAAGACCCTGCTTGTTGGTAATGTAGTGCATCAGGGAAGTTGGTTTGAATATAATAGTCGGCTCCGTTCATTGTCAAAAACAAAGACATTAAAACGATCTCGAAATATAAAATCAAATCCGCATCTAATTTGGGCCAACCTTTCATTTCACTTTTCCAGAAACGACTCAATCGGAGTACATTCCGTCTCATCCAAAAGATGATTACAGCAATAAGCACTAAAAACGCAAAAATCTCGAACGTAGCAATCAACACATCATAAACACCACCTAAGAAAGGAGCAAAGATTCGATGTGTCCCAAAAACACCATCGACAATGATCTCAAGTAATTCAATATTAATTACTAAAAAACCAATGTAAACAACAACGTGTAATAGACCAGCAATAGGACGTTTTACCATTTTAGACTGTCCAAGTGCAATCCGAGCCATATTCTTCCATCGTTCGCCAGACTTGTCGTTACGATCAATGGCTTTACCAAGGTAAATGTTATTCTTAATTTTGAGAATGTTTTTCGTGAATATGACACTTGCCGTTAGCAAAAGAAAAACAAAAACAACATTCGGTAAAAACTCAATATACATAGTGGATTAGTTTTTATCTTCAGATTCGTAAGGAGTATCTTTTTTTCCAAAAAGAGAAAAATGAACATAGCGTTTTGGATGTTCTTTTAAGTCCTTAATCAACAATTCAACTTCTTTTGTACTAGCCTCAAGATTATTGTATAATGCATCGTCGTGCAAAAGCTTTCCTATACTGCCTTCACCCTGCTCCATCGATTTCAGAATCGAATTTAAACTAGAGGCTGCTGTTTCAAATTCAGTAACCATACCTTTTAAATTAGCCTGAGAAAGGGAATCCGAAATTTGATTCAAATTAACAGAGGCTTGCGCTAGATTGTCAAAAGTCTGGTTGATATTGAATTCTTGTTTGATTAGAATTTTGGAAAGAGCAGCTGAGACGGTATTTAGATTTGTTATGGTTGTCGACACTTCGGTCATTGCTTTATTTAAACTTTGTTGTGCTTGGTCATCCAAAACCACATTCAAAGACGAGATTAAAGTATCTGCATTGATCAGGAGTTCACCTAGCTTTTTTTGCAAGGGTTCGATTTCTGTGCCAATCACGTCAGTAAGGCCGGGTTTCACTCTACTAGGAAGTGTATCTCCCGAGGCCAACGAATTCTCGAGGTCGTAAGCTGGAATAATGGCAATGGCTTTACCACCAATTAGTCCTGGTTCATATAATTCAGCAATACTACTTTTAGCAAATTTAAGATCATTTCTAACACTAAAAGTTACAAGAATTCTAGTGGAAGAAGGAAGGAAGTTAATCGATTTCACCTTTCCAACTGTTAATCCATTAACGGTAACTTGAGTTCCAGATTGAAGTCCTTCAACTTGATCAAAAACTGCATAGAGTTCACTTTCACTCTTAAACAACGAAGTGCCGTTTAGAAAGTTAAACCCTATCAGGAATAAAAAAATTCCTATTAGAACAAATAGTGCTGCTTTGATTTCTTTAGATAGTCTCAAGTTGGGTTTGTTTTATTCAAAAATAATAATTATTTCGGGTTTTAGGGTTATAATCACTTGGGGATTACGGTAGATAATTTAATTTTTTTATTTTCTTTAAAAGCGACGATAAAAGCATGCTTATATCCCTTCCTCTTTGCCTTCTTTTTTAATTTCTTAGCTTTTTCATAGGAGGAAGTTTCATTGAAATAATAGCGATATAATTTCTCTTCTTTCTCAAGTGATATCGGAGATAATCCTTTGAAATTATACGCCTTTGTTTCTAGTTTTTTTGAGCTTGCAGCAATTTGAATTTTATAAACAACCCCATCAGAAGTTACAACAGCTGGTTCCTTTTCTTCTTCAACGACGACATCCCCAATTGAAGATGTTGTATTGATTGATGAATTTAACGAATTTCTGTAATTAATTATTGCTTTTGAAATAGCTTGAGCCATTTGAAGTTTACCCTTTGACGAGTTCAAATAAGCTCCTTCTTTTACGTTAGTTAAAAACCCTGTTTCTACTAGGACACTAGGCATGTAGGTGTATTTCAACACAACAAAACCAGCTTGCTTTACAGTTCTATCTTTCCGTTTCAGATTTGCAACAAAGCTTTTTTGTATAGCATCGGCAGCTGTTATACTTTGGTTTAAATAGGTTTCCTGCATCAGCGTCAGTCCAATAACAGATTCAGGATTGTTAGGATCGAAACCGTCGTAGTTTTCCTCATAATTTTCTTCATAAAAAATCACGGAGTTTTCTTTCTTGGCTACCTCGAAGTTTCTTTGATTGGCATGAAGTCCCAAAACAAAAGTTCCAGCACCATAAGCCTGAGAGGTATGTGCATCACAATGTACCGATATAAAAAGGTCAGCATCTGCCCGATTGGCAATTCGAGCCCGTTCAATTAAATCTACAAAAACATCGGTTTTTCGTGTGTAAATAACCTTTACATTTGGCTTCTTTTCCAAGATTTCACCAATTTGCAAAATGATATTGAGTGCTATTTTCTTTTCGTAATATCCATTCCCACGATTTCCTGAATCTTTACCTCCATGACCAGCATCCAGAACAACTACAAATGGCTTGTCTTGACTTGAATCGGTTTGAATACTAGCAACAGCAGGATTAGCTAAAAGACAGAAGCCTATTAGTAAAATGTTAAATGTGTAATGTTGCACTAATTTCATTGCTAATAAATACTTAAAAACGATAACAAGCATCAAAAATATATGTAATTTTGAGACGTTGTATTTTACACAAAAATAGCCTATATCGCCTTGCAAACAAAGTCTTTTTATTCAGTCATATTGT
>JABAZL010000190.1:6127-10649 GCA_018608425.1 Flavobacteriaceae bacterium | reverse complement strand
AATATACCTATGCGCTCAAGTGGTTTACTAAAATCAAAGATACCGATGTAGCTTCGAGTAAAAGGGCTGACTATTATTTCAACAAAGCATATACCTTGTTTGCTACCAAGCGCTATAAGCAAGCTGAAAAATTATTTAAGAAGGTAGAAAATGAGTCCAAATACCGATACGATGCTAGTTATTATTTAGGATACATTGCTTACCAACTGGAGGACTATGACGCTGCTGTTGAAAATTTCAATAAAGTTACAACGGAAAAGGGTGACACTACGGTTGGATATTTTCAGGCTGACATGAATTTTAAACTGGGTCGTTTTGATAAAGCAATTGCTTTGGCAAGAAAAAGTTTTGCTAATGCTAATGAAAATCAAACGTCAGAGCTTTCTAAAATTATTGGCGAAAGTTATTTTAATTTAAAAGACTACCGTTCTGCGCTTCCGTATTTAGAAGTGTACAAAGGTAAACGTGGAAAATGGTCCAATACTGATTTTTATCAATTAGGTTACACTCATTATCGCTTAGGGGAATACGAGAAAGCAATCATGCAGTTCAATAAAATTATTACTGGAGCGAATGCTGTGGCTCAAAACGCATACTATCACCTTGCTGACTGTTATCTCAAAACGGATAAAAAAACACAAGCACTTAATGCTTTTAAAAGCGCATCAGCTTTTAAGTTTGATGCAGTCATTGCAGAAGATGCATTGTTGAACTATGCGCGTTTGAGTTATGAAATAGGGAATGCTTATGAGAACACTTCCTTACTGTTGACTGAATTTCTAGATCAATACCCCAAAAATAAAGCTGTTGTAGAAATTGAGCAACTTTTGATCGATTCGTATGTGAATTCTAGAAATTATGCTGCTGCTTTAAAAATACTAAAGAAAAAATCGGGAAGCCAATTTAATGCTGCACTTCAAAAAGTAAATTATTTAAAAGCCATTGCTTTATTTCAAAGTGGTCTCTTTGAGGAGTCTATAACGTATTTTGATCAAGCTTTAAAAAACAAAGTAGATCGAACAATCGAAGCAAATTGTTTGTATTGGAGTGCATTGGCTAAATATGAATTGAATGATTTTGAAGCTGTAATTACAGAACTACAATATTTTAAAAGTCATCCATTTGCACAAAAAGTTTCGGGTGCAGAACACCTATCATATCAGCTGGCCTATGCAAATTTCAAATTAAAAAACTACGAAAATTCTCGTGCTTTGTTTGAAAGGTATCTTCAGTCAAACATCCAAATTGCTTCATATAAACGTGATGCATTATTGCGCTTAGGAGATAGTCATTTTGCTTTAGGAAAATATTGGCCAGCTATGGAATCCTACGAAAGTGCGATTCAAATGGATGTTTCTCGTGGTATGTATGCCTTATATCAAAAAGCGCTGAGCTATGGTTTTGTAGAACGAAATCCAAAAAAAATAGAGGCGCTAAATCAATTGATTTCTGATTATCCAAAAACATCTTTACTAGATGACTCTTATTTTCAGTTAGCTCTAGCGTTTACTCGAGAAAATAATATTATTAAAGCAATTGAAACCTATGATTTGCTTACCGATGGTTTTCCTAAAAGTCCTTATCGATCTCGTGCATTATTGAATAAAGGCCTGATCTTATACAACGCAGAATCTCTAGAAGATGCAATGCGTGTGTTGCAAAAGTTAGTTCAAGAATATCCCAACGAAGAAGTAGCGCAGCAGGCTCTGAAAACTGCTAAAGAAATTTCAATTGACTTAGCAACTGTAGATGTTTTCGCAACTTGGGTAAAACAATTGAAAGGGGTAACCCTTCAGGATAATGAATTGGAACGTGCTTCTTTTACTGCAGCAGAACGCCTTTTCAATGACAACAAGAAAAAAGCAGCCCAGAAGGCATTGACTTCCTACTTGGAAAACTATCCCCAAGGAGCAAATCACCTTCAGGTTGAGTTTTTATCTGCTGAACTTTATTTTCAAGATGAAAATTGGAGTGCAGCGAGCGAGCAATATGCATCGGTATTAGAACAGCCTACACATGAGTATACTGAACAAGCCTTAGTCCGAATAACGCAAGCTATGGTAAACGATGAGCAAAAGTCAGCAGCTTTACCTTATTGGAAGACACTAGAAGAACTGGCGCAATTTCAAGAGAATAAACGCTATGCTTTATTCAATTTAATGCAATTATATTACGAACAAGAACAGTTTTCTGATGCCATTGCATACGCTGAAAAAGTTGTTGTTTTACAATCTTTAGGACAAAAAATTAAGTGGGATGCTTATCGTGTTTTAGCGCGATCTGCTGTTACTCTTCAAGATGTAAACAAAGCAGCTAAAGCATACGCAGTTCTTGAACAAGCACCCGATGCTGCATTAGCTGTCGAGGCATTGTATTTTAATGCACAGCAAAAACATATAGCGCATGATTATGCCAGCTCTAATCGTTTGATTGAAAAAATCGCGCAAGATTTTGGTAATTATCCAGAATGGGGAGCCAAGAGCTTGTTGTTGATGTCACAAAACTTTTACCAATTAGATGATGCTTTTCAGGCATCCTTTATTTTGGAGTCTATCATAACCAATTTCACCCAATTTCCAGAAATAGTAAAACAAGCCCAATTGGACTTAGCGAATTTAAAGGCTATCGAATCCAAAAACAATTCATCCATTAAAGTTGAAGAAGAAAATGAAAATTAATAAAAAATTGATCAAGGCCTATCTTTGGGTCGGTTTGCTTTTTAGTTTCTCAGCTGTTTTTGGTCAGGAAGAAGAGGTGGGCTTGGGCGTACAAGAAATTACTGTTATCAAGTCCTATACCCCGAGCTTGTCCGAGGTCTTTAAAATAAGAGAGCAGCCTGAGGTTATGGATTCGATTGGCAGAGAAAAACGAAAAGTACTCTATTCTATTTCTTCTGTTCCTGTTGTATCAACGTTCATTCCTTCCAAGGGATCAGCCAAAGTGCTTCAGAAAAAGAAAAGTACACCAAAGTATAATGCAACTGTAAGCGCTGCTTTCGGGAATTTTAATAACATTTTACTGGATCATGCTGCCCAAATTAATTTAGATCGTAGGCAACAGGTGAGTTGGTTGGTGCGTTTTAACGGTCTTTTAAAAGACTTACCAGAACCTATTTTGGCTACAAACCAAAACAGTGCCTTGATTCATTTAGGATATCGTCATAATTCCAATACGCTGTCTTCGCACTCTCAAGTGTCTTTTAGAACTCACAGCCAGAATTTTTACGGACTACAAGATCCGATAACAGACCCTATTATTCTTGAAAATTTAGACCCAAAACAACAATTAAAATATCTTTCGATACAATCGCAATGGCAATGGTTCGATACGATTTTAAAAGATGCTGACTTAACAGCTCATTTGACAACGGATAGTTTTGAAACCAATGAATTGGAATTGAAGTTGAACGCTAAGTTTCAAGTTTCTCTCGGTTCAATTGCAATTAATGCAGAGCCAAGTGTTCGCTATTTAAATAATAAGTTTGCCTCAGATTACTATACAAAAACAGCAACCGAGTTTGCTTCAGGAATTTCTCAAGTTGCATTATCTGTTAGCTCTGGAGCCAATCGTTTTAAATTTAAAGTTGGAGCAACCGGAGTGTATGGATTCGGAGATGATTTTGAAGAAACTAATAGTTATATTTTACCACTACTGGATTTGTCTTACAAGCCTAAAAAAGCAAACATCACTCCTTTCCTTAGAGTTTCCGGTGCTCTGAATCAAAATAGTTTTAGAACATTTACAAATAAAAACCCTTTTACAGCACCAGCCATAGTGCTGAAGAATACGGAAGTGCCTTACGTTGCGGAGCTGGGTTTGAGAACCAAGATTGTTTCTGGTTGGGAGTTTACGATTAATGGACATTATCAAAAGGCTACCAACACACCACTTTTTAAAAGTTTTGTCTTTGATGAAAGGAACACCGATTATACAGCTTTTAGATATGCAAATGCATTCGAGGTTGTTTATGAAGAAATTGAGCAAATTGGCCTAGATGTTTCGGTTTTAGCTGCATTTAAGAATGGTGGATCTTTGTCACTCGAGGCGCATTGGAGAGACTATACGGTAATCGATGAAACAGATTCGACTATTCTTTCGGATCCTAAAGAGGCTTGGAACCTACCGGAGCTCCAGTTTAACTTTAAAGCAAATATTAAAATTGCACAAAAGCTGTTTGTACAATCCAATATTATTTTCATGGGTGCGAGGAAACATGTGTATCGAAATTATTTTATTAATCAACCACTAGATCGAGCTAGTGAGTCTATTGTTAGTCTTCCGTCTTTTGTTGATGCAGAAGCACGAATTACATATCAGTTGAATGATCGCTGGGAGTTTTACGTAAAAAGTGAAAACATTTTCAATGCCCCTCAATTTCAATGGGCGAACTATCAAGTCTACGGCATTAGATTTCTTTCTGGAATCCGTTATAATTTTGACTTAAGCCTTTAAGCTAAATCATTTTAGTTGCTAAACAAAATCATTGGTTTGATTGCGGGTTTGTATATTTTAAGTTAAATTC
>JABAZL010000190.1:0-6027 GCA_018608425.1 Flavobacteriaceae bacterium | reverse complement strand
TCCTCAGGAAATTGTTGGTAAACAGATTTGCACATTACGAAAACAACTCAAATTAACACAAGCTTCTTTGGCATCCAGTGCAGGGATGGAAGAAAGCGCTTTGCAAAGGATTGAAGCTGGAAGAACAAACCCAACGATCAAAACCTTGTACAAAGTATCTAAAGCTTTGAATGTAGAAATCAAAGATTTGTTTGAAAATTTATAAAACGACCTTCTCCTTGATGGTATAATTTTAGCTTACATTTGTTTTTATTTATTAAAAATTATTACAAATGAGAACTGCTTTTTCCCTTGTTTTTAGTTTCCTTTTATTCACTTCTTGCTCTTCTGATACTGCAGATCTGATCATTCATAACGCAACTATTTATACTGTTAACAAAAGCTTTGAAACTGCAACAGCAGTTGTTGTAAAAGATGGTAAGTTTATCGCTATTGGCGGAGAAGATTTATTGAATCAATACAAGGCTCGAAGTGTAGTAGATCTTAAAGGATTTTCAGTATACCCCGGATTTATAGATGCTCATTGCCATTTTTATAATTTCGGATTATTGCAAGAGCAATTGGATTTGAGTGGTACTAAAAGTTTTGAAGAGGTAGTAGACAGAGTAGCTAGTTATATAGCAACCAACCCCGGAGTGCCTGTTCTAGGGCAAGGCTGGGATCAGAATTCTTGGGAAGTAAAAGAATACCCTACAAAAGATATATTAGATAAACGTTTTCCTGAGCAGTTGATCGCTTTAAAACGTGTTGACGGTCACGCACTTTTGGTGAATCAAACAACATTAGATTTGGCAGGTATCAATTCAACTACTTCAGTCGATGGTGGTGTATTTGTTCGTGCAGAAGGGGTGCTAACAGGTGTATTGATAGATAACGCAATGGATCAAGTCTACGCTGCATTACCAAAGCCAACGAAACAACAACAAACAACTGCCTTGTTAGCAGCACAAGCTATATCCTTTAAAAACGGTTTGACTACTGTTGATGATGCTGGCTTAGATAAAGAACAACTTCAGTTAATTGAGAGCTTACATGAAGAGGGAGTTTTAGATATCCGTGTCTATGGAATGATTAGTAATACGCCAGAAAATTTAGCTTATTATCTAGAAAAAGGAACAACACAAACGGAGCGATTGAACATACGTTCTGTAAAAGTATATGCGGATGGTGCGCTAGGAAGTAGAGGAGCAGCTTTGAAAAAAGAATATTCAGATGCTCCAGGAAATCATGGATCTTTTGTCACTCCAGTTGATCAAATAGAAGCACTTGCATATGTTTTAGCAAAAAAAGGTTTTCAGATGAATACCCATGCAATTGGAGATGCAGCCAACTATGAGGTGTTGAATGCCTATAAAAAAGTATTGACAATAGATGCTGATCCTCGGTGGAGAATTGAACACGCGCAAATTGTTTCTTTAGAAGATCGTGAGTTTTTTGGAACCAAGATTATCCCTTCAATCCAGCCAACACATGCAACTAGCGATATGTTTTGGGCAGACGAACGTTTGGGAGATGATCGAATGCAAGGAGCTTATGCCTACAAAAGCTTGCTCGATTGGTCGGGTAGGGTAGCATTGGGAACAGATTTTCCTGTTGAGCATGTAAGTCCATTAAAAACTTTTTATGCCGCAGTTGCTCGTACAACTGAAGAACAACTTCCTGAAGGTGGATTTCAAATGGGCGACGCACTTACTCGAATGGAGGCTTTAAAAGGGATGACGCTATGGGCAGCTTATGCTAATTTCGAAGAAGAAATTAAAGGCAGTATTGAAGTTGGAAAGCTAGCTGATATGGTAATCTTGAAGCAGGATATCATGAATATTGATATTCACGAAGTGCCACAGGTAGAAGTTATCGCTACAATTGTTGATGGAAACATAGTTTATCGTGCATCCAATTAATATTACTCGTTAAGAATGTTTGTTAATTTGATTAAATTTAAGCATATTTTTTAAGTTTTTAAATCAATTCACCTTTTTTAATTTATATATTAAATCAAAAACAACATTTTAATTTATTAAAATTATTTTAAAGCTATATTTGCTTAAAAATAATAATTATGTGTGGTATAGTTTGTGCTTTCGAATTGAAACAACCTTCAGAAGAATTACGTCCTCAGGTATTGGGTATGTCAAAAAGTATCCGTCACAGAGGTCCGGATTGGAGTGGTATTTTTTCAAATTCCAAAACCGTTATGGCGCATGAGCGTTTAGCGATTGTCGATCCAACTTCAGGAAAACAACCCTTATTTAGTGCCGATGGACGCTACGTCCTAGCGGCTAACGGAGAAATATACAATCACAAAGAATTACAAGCACAACTAGGAGGGAAATATGACTTTCAGACGGCATCTGATTGTGAAATCATTTTGGCTCTCTATCAAGATAAAGGACCAGATTTTATTGATGAATTGAATGGTATTTTTGGTTTCGCTTTATATGATACAGTAAAAGATGAATACTTTATTGCTCGCGATCATATGGGAATTATTCCTTTGTATATGGGGTGGGATCAAAACGGCACTTTTTATGTAGCTTCTGAGTTAAAAGCATTGGAAGGAGTGTGTACTAAAATCGAGCTATTTCCTCCGGGACATTACATGACAAGTGAAACAAAAACCCCAGTGCAATGGTACACTCGAGATTGGATGGAATTTGACGCTGTAAAAGATAATGAAACAAGTATCGATGACTTACACGATTCTTTAGCGGCAGCAGTTCGTCGTCAATTGATGAGTGATGTCCCTTATGGTGTTTTGTTGTCAGGTGGTTTGGATTCTTCTGTAACTTCGGCTTTGGCAAAATTGTATGCTGCTAAGAGGATTGAAGCTGATGATGAACAGGCAGCTTGGTGGCCACAATTACATTCTTTTGCAGTTGGACTTGAAGGATCTCCGGATCTGGAAGCCGCAGCTAAAGTAGCTAAGCATATTGACACAGTGCATCATGAAGTGAAATTTACAATCCAAGAAGGTTTAGATGCGATTCGTGATGTGGTATATCATTTAGAAACCTATGATATTACAACAATAAGAGCGTCTACACCCATGTATTTGTTAGCCCGTGCTATTAAGGCTTTGGGAATTAAAATGGTACTTTCTGGCGAAGGAGCTGATGAGTTGTTTGGAGGATATTTGTATTTCCATAAAGCACCCACTCCAAAAGATTTCCATGAAGAAACAGTAAGAAAACTAGATAAACTGCACCAATACGATTGCCTGCGTGCAAATAAATCATTAGCAGCTTGGGGAATAGAGGGGCGTGTTCCTTTCTTGGATAAAGAATTTATGGATGTTGCAATGCGCATCAATCCGTCTGATAAAATGATAACCTCCGATCGTATGGAAAAGTGGGTTATTCGAAAAGCATTTGAGCAGTATTTGCCAGAAAGCGTTGCTTGGAGGCAAAAAGAGCAATTTTCGGATGGAGTTGGATATGATTGGATTGATACTTTGAAAGAAGTGGTAGAGGACAACGTAAGTGATGAGCAAATGAAAAATGCACATCATAAGTTCCCAATCCAAACACCTCAGAATAAGGAAGAGTTTTACTATCGTTCAATTTTTGAAGAGCATTATCCAAGCGATACAGCAGCTTTGTGTGTGCCATCTGTACCTTCTGTAGCGTGTAGTACTCCAATTGCTTTGGAGTGGGATGAGGCGTTTAAAAACATGAATGATCCGAGTGGAAGAGCCGTCGCTCAGGTTCATGATGAAGCGTATTAGTGGTATAAGAAATAACAGCTCAGAACCCTTGGTTTTTCCAAGGGTTTTTTGTTTTGCAAAGCCATTGACTTTCACACACAAAATGTTAATAACTTCAAGGGTTTGAGGTTGGTTTTTTTGGTCAAAACATGGGGCTTTTCGTATATTTGAAAGTACTCTGAATCTCAGGATTCTTAACTAAAAAAAACAATGAGCGAAGAACCCAAAAAACAGCAATATTCTGCTGATAGTATCCAGGCCCTAGAGGGGATGGAACATGTTAGAATGCGCCCATCAATGTACATCGGGGATGTAGGCGTTCGTGGATTACATCACTTGGTTTACGAAGTAGTCGATAACTCCATTGATGAAGCCCTCGCGGGACATTGTGATACGATCTCAGTGATCATTAACGAAGACAATTCTGTTACCACAAAAGATAACGGGCGTGGTATTCCAATTGGTATGCACAAAAAAGAAGGCGTTTCTGCCTTGGAAGTTGTGATGACTAAAATTGGTGCTGGTGGTAAATTTGATAAAGATTCCTACAAGGTTTCTGGAGGTTTACACGGAGTAGGTGTCTCTTGTGTGAATGCACTTTCCGAGGTTTTAACCGCTACTGTTTATTTAGATGGAAAAGTATACGAACAGGTATACGAAAGAGGGAAGCCTCTAGCTCCAGTTAAAGAAATTGGAACTTCTGACAAAAGAGGAACGACGGTTACTTTTAAGCCAGATCCTCAGATTTTCCAACAGGTTTTAGAATATAATTATGACACCTTAGCTAGTAGAATGCGCGAGCTTTCTTACCTAAACAAAGGTATTACCATTAACCTTGAAGATCGCAGAAATAAAAATGATGAGGGAGAATTTGTAAGCGAAGTATTCCACTCTAAAGAAGGCCTTAAAGAATTTATTCGCTTTTTGGATTCTTCTCGGGAGTCAATCATTCAAGATGTAATTTCGATTGAAGGCGAGAAAAACGGCACACCAGTTGAGGTTGCTATGATTTATAACACTTCTTATTCCGAAAATTTACATTCTTATGTAAATAATATCAACACACACGAAGGTGGAACTCATCTTGCTGGTTTTAGAAGAGGGTTGACATCGACACTTAAGAAATACGCAGACGGTTCTGGTTTATTAGATAAATTGAAATTTGAGATTAGTGGTGATGATTTCCGTGAGGGATTGACTGCTATTATTTCTGTGAAAGTTGCAGAACCTCAGTTCGAAGGACAAACCAAAACCAAGCTAGGAAATAGAGAAGTAACTTCTGCAGTTTCTCAAGCAGTTTCTGAAATGTTAGAAAATTACTTAGAAGAACATCCCAACGATGCCAAGATCATTGTTCAAAAAGTAATTTTAGCTGCTCAAGCCCGCCATGCTGCCCGTAAGGCTCGTGAAATGGTACAACGTAAAACCGTAATGAGTGGTGGAGGTCTTCCAGGTAAACTTTCGGATTGCTCTGAACAAGATCCAGCTGTATGCGAAGTGTTCTTGGTTGAGGGAGATTCTGCAGGTGGAACAGCAAAACAGGGAAGAGATCGAAACTTTCAAGCTATCTTGCCTCTACGTGGAAAGATTTTGAATGTTGAAAAAGCCATGCAACACAAGGTTTTTGAAAACGAAGAAATTCGAAATATCTATACTGCACTTGGTGTAACTATCGGAACTGAAGAAGATAGTAAAGCCCTAAACCTTTCAAAACTTCGTTATCACAAAGTAGTCATCATGTGTGATGCCGATGTCGATGGGAGTCATATTTCTACATTAATTCTAACGTTCTTTTTCCGTTATATGCGTGAATTAGTAGAGTCGGGCTATGTTTATATTGCTACTCCTCCTTTGTTTTTAGTCAAAAAAGGAGCTAAGAAGCAATATGCTTGGAACGATCAAGAGCGCGAAACATTAATGGAATCGTTTGGTCAAGGTTCTTCTGTACAACGTTACAAAGGTCTTGGAGAGATGAATGCAGAACAATTGTGGGACACAACCATGAATCCTGAATTCAGAACTTTACGTCAGGTTACAATCGACAACGGAGGTGAAGCGGATAGAGTATTCTCTATGCTAATGGGGGATGAAGTTCCACCACGAAGAGAGTTCATCGAGAAAAATGCGATTTACGCAAATATTGACGCCTAGTATATAACAGTATAAATTTTTATTAAAAAACTAAAATTCACATAAATTATGAAAGTAACCGTAGTAGGAGCTGGAAATGTAGGAGCCTCATGTGCCGAGTACATTGCAATAAAAAGAATTGCTAGCGAGGTTGTTTTATTGGACATCAAAGAAGGATTTGCAGAAGGAAAGGC
>JABAZL010000008.1 GCA_018608425.1 Flavobacteriaceae bacterium | reverse complement strand
CTTTGAAAAAATGATAGCCTAAGATTTTAAAACCCTGATTATAATAAAACTTATGTGAAGCCGTATTTTGAACATAAGTATTGAGTTCTAAAGACTCACACCCTTTAGCCTTGCAGTACGAAGCAATATATTCGAACATTTTATCCCCTAGGCCTTGACCTTGATATTGAGGCTGAATAAAAACATGATCTGGCTCGCAACTCATTCCAGCGTAATGTCTGGTTTGAAACCAAAGGCCACACACACCAATCAGTTTTTCGCCACTTAACACCCCTAAGCATTCGTAATGCTGAGTAAACATGGCTTCAAAACGAGAACGAAGAACCTCATTCGAGAATTTATCATTAGTGAATTCCTGTATTAAAGGAATAATACTTGGTATTGCTTCTTTATCAAGAATTTGAAATTGAATGTCCATAATGCAAAAGATAAAGTGTGAAATTACAAAAAGAGGAGTTCTTTATCATTAACATGTATAAATAAAGTAGTTCTCCTTTTGATTATCTATTTTTATGGAAAATGAATATCCCACAATGGAAATCAGAACCATAACCAGCATCCAAACGTTCGAGATACGACACCCTATTTTGAGGGCAGGACAACCTTTAGAAAGTTGTAAATTCATTGGAGACGATGATGATGAAACGCTACATTTTGGAGCTTATGACAAGGATAATCTCACCGGAGTACTTTCGTGCTACGTAAACAATGGAGCGCATTTTACTCTTGGAAAAAATTATCAAATTCGCGGGGTTGCTGTAGTCGAAAAATTACAACAACACGGTATTGGAAAAGTACTTATGCTTCATGCCGAAAAAGCCTTAAAGGCAAAAGGATGTGATCACGTTTGGCTAAATTCTCGGGTGATTGCAAAATCTTTTTACACAAAACTGGATTATCTCGAAATCGGAACAGTTTTTGAAGTACCTATAATTGGAGTACATCAAAGTTTTTACAAAAAATTAAAGCAATGAAAATAACCGCATTCCTATCTCTTTTTTTTCTCCTCAATATACTTCAGCCTCTTGTTGCTCAGGAGCAAAGTACAGCGTCATCGCTAACATTACTTTTAACTGGTCAAGGGTCACCAGTGCTGATTGGAGACGAATATAAACTTGTTGAAGAAGCTGCAGTCGCATTTGAAAATATGTCGCAGGCAGCTGCCCAAGACAGTATCATAATACAAGCTGTATCCAGTTATCGAAGTTTCGACAGGCAATTGGCGATTTGGAATCGTAAATTTACTAAAAACGAAGCCTTAGGATTGACTCCAGATCAAAACATAAAAAAGATAACCGAATACTCTACAATCCCCGGAACTTCAAGACATCATTGGGGTAGCGATATTGATTTAATCGCAGCAGAACCAAAAGTTGAAGGAGATGTTTTGCTAACTCGTTTATTTGAAAATGAGGGACCATATGCTGCTCTTAAAAAATGGATGGACGCACATGCAAACTCGTTTGGATTCTATTTAGTCTACACAAAAGAAGACAAGCGTGGAGGATTTCAATATGAACCTTGGCACTACAGTTATTTGCCTACATCCAAAAAATATCTTGAATGGTATTTAAATCTTGAGTTAGAATCCATTCTAAAAGACAAGAACATCCTAGGGAAAGAATATTTTACGGAGGAGTACATGCAACACTACCTTGAAGAATATATATTAGGAATTTCACCCGAATTACTATCCCAGAAGAAAGAATAGTCTCAGGAGTAATTTTCTATATGGGCTATTAAGCTCTCTTTTTGTGATTTTGATATCTCTATATTTTTCTGAGAAACTAAGTTACAAACGAATTCATCTTCCTCATCATTTGGGACTATATTTTGCAACTTGTCTAAATTCACTAACTAACCTGGGGTTACTTCAAAAATATTTGAATGTGATTGTGTTAACTTAAATAACGTTTCAAAACTCGTTTTGTAATTATAAAGAACTCCATTATCAAATTGAATTAAAGTGCCGTTATTTTTTTTTCTAATGTAACACAGATTATTAATTTTTATTATTGGAATAACCGAAGCTTCTTCTGTATCTGGGATCGTAAACATCCTTTTGGAATCTGATCGATCTCTCAACATACAATCTTTCTTGTATGTAATGATTTGCGATAAGAGTTCTTCAAAATCAAGTTGAATTAAAGGTCTTACTTACGTTTATTTTTCAGTGATGAAACCCCATGAATTATTGCATTTTAGACCAATGGTTGTAGCGTCATTGTTGGTAAAAAACACTGCGTTAACTCGACAGTAGAATCTACATCAATCATAAAGTCGATTCCATTTTCTAAGCGCATGTTCTGTAACTCTACATACGAACTCAAATATCCTATCTCATCTTCCAAAGAAATCATTTCACTGTTCGTCATTTCAATAGTAAATCGGAGTAGTTTGGAAAAAACACCCAAATATCTATTAGCCATTTGTTCCCCTTGAAGCATCATTACACTCTGAACACCATTCAGCGCATTAAAAATAAAGTGGGGATTCATCTGAGCTCTTAATGAGTGTGCCTCTAGTTTTGCAATTTGCTGCTGGAAAGCAATTTCTTGCTGGGAACGGTCTTTTGTAAAAAACAACATCAATAAGATCGTAATGAAATTACTGACGATTAATGGGATTGCCCATTCATAATTACCTTCCTCAAATTGAAACATAAAAAACATAGATGTGTTCGCAAATGCTTTTAATAGCATTGACGAAAATATATATGCAACCGTAGTAATATGTATTATAATATACAAAATTTAGGGTTATGAGATTGTAAACATACAAATATTCAAAAACATTCTTATTTATTTTTTATGTCTATCTTTATTTTCGAATAAACACAAACTCCATTCAAATAATGAAGAAAAGTTACTATCAACCCGAAGATCTCAAGAAATTTGGAAAAATCAATGAGTGGAATGAAGCCTTAGGCTCTAAATTCTTTGACTACTATAACAGTGTATTTGAAGAAGGGTCACTTTCTGCTCGTGAAAAATCTTTAATTGCACTAGCAGTATCGCATGTGATACAATGCCCATATTGTATTGACTCGTATACAAAAGATGGTTTACAGAGAGGTATTGAAAAAGAAGAAATGATGGAAGCAGTGCATGTTGGTGCCGCAATTAAAGCAGGAGCTGCATTGGTACATGGAGTTCAAATGATGAGTCGCCATGATCAATTGAGCATGTAATATGAAAATAAAATCCCTTAAAGCTCGAAAAGACTCTCTTGCACAAACCGAAAAACAACTCGAAATCCTTTCGGGTGGAATTTTCAAAGACGGAAGTCTTCCAACCTTTAAAGAAAAAGTAAAATCAAGTAACCTACCGGCAGTCCGCCCTACAGCATTAGAAATTCTACAAATCAATGTAGGCTATATGTGTAATCAGGTATGTGCCCATTGTCATGTAGATGCGGGTCCCGACAGAAAGGAAATAATGACCCATGAAACCATGGAGCAGATATTGACTGTCTTACAAAGCAATACAATCAAAACCGTAGACCTTACGGGTGGCGCTCCAGAAATGCATCCAGAGTTTCGTTGGTTTGTAGAGGAGGTTCGCAAAACTGAGGTTGAAGAAATCATAGTGCGTTCTAATTTGACCATCATTTTAGCAAACAAAAAATATCATGATCTTCCTGAGTTTTTTGCTAAACACAAGGTTCATGTAATTTCTTCGCTCCCTTTTTACAAAAGAGGCAAGACAGACAAACAACGAGGCGATGGTGTTTTTGACTCTTCAATTGAAGCATTACAAATGCTAAACAAGGTCGGATTTGGAATTGCTGGAGGTTCTCTCGAATTGGATTTGGTCTACAATCCTTCTGGTGCTTTTTTACCGGGAGATCAAAAAGCATTGGAATTGGATTTCAAAAAAGCTTTAAAAGAAGATTTTAATATCGAGTTCAATCAGCTTTTCTCAATCACAAATCTTCCGATAAGTCGTTTCTTAGATTATCTCATTGCGTCAGAAAACTATGAAGAATATATGCATTCTCTCGTAGAAGCTTTTAATCCAATAGCCGTTGAGAATGTGATGTGTACCAATACCATTTCAGTAAGCTGGGAAGGTTATCTGTTTGATTGCGATTTCAATCAAATGTTAGATTTAAAAGTTGAAGCATCGACAACACACATTAGTGAGTATAACACTGACGTTCTTTCGGATCGAAACATTCGCTTATCTCAACATTGTTATGGTTGTACAGCAGGCGCAGGAAGTAGTTGTCAAGGAAGCATTGCCTAGAAATTTTTAGAATGAACAAAAGACTACTTCTAGTTTTTACAAAAAACCCCCAACTTGGAAAAGTTAAAACCCGATTAGCAAAATCAATCGGTGATGAAAAAGCACTTTTTATATTCCAAAAATTAATCGAAAAAACAGCCCAAACCATTGGGGCAATATCCGTTCATAAAAGTTTGTATTATTCTGAATTTATTGAAAATGGAGATCCCTGGGACGCTCAAGTTTCTGAGAAGAAAATCCAAAACGGAGACACGCTTGGTGAACGAATGAGCACTGCTTTTGAGGATGGTTTTGAAAAAGGTTTTGAACAGATTGTAATTATTGGAACTGACCTTTGGGATCTAGAATCAAGCGATATTGAACAGGCATTTAAAGCTCTCGAAACCAACACAGCTGTAATTGGTCCCGCAACAGACGGCGGCTATTACCTTCTCGGACTTTCACAATTAATGCCTGAAGTTTTTAAAAATAAGCATTGGGGAACAGCATCTGTATTAAATGATACCATGAATGATTTTAAAGAACGAGAAGTAGCGCTTCTAAAACCAAAAAATGATGTTGATTATTACGAAGACCTTCGTACATTTCCTGAACTATTAAACTTGCTCGACCAATGACATCCATGACACAACAGCTTGAAGAAAGCACACAGTTTTTGAAAGATCAAGGAATTGAATCTGGTGCAGTTGGCATTATACTAGGAACGGGTTTGGGCGACTTGGTAGAACATTTAGTAATCGAAAAAGAAATTGCTTTTGATGCGATGCCACACGTTCCTGAAGCTACTGTAGAATATCACAGCGGAAAATTAATATACGGAACTCTTAACTCTAAAAAAGTTCTTGTCTTTCAAGGTCGTTTTCATCTTTACGAAGGTTATAATTTTTTCGAAATTACTTATCCCGTTCGAATACTCCATGCCCTTGGTGTTCAAAAACTAATCTTAAGCAATGCTGCTGGTGCTGTCAACTTAGATTTCAACAAAGGAGAAATTATGTTAATCGAAGATCACATTAACTTACAAGGTGGATCACCTCTTGCCGAGAAAGGCACAGATGCCATAGGTAATCGCTTTGTAGACATGAGTGAACCGTATTGTCCAGTAATGACTCAGACAGCAAAAACAATTGCATCGGAAGATGACATCACACTCCACAGTGGTGTTTATGCTGCTGTAGTTGGCCCGCAGCTTGAGACAAAAGCAGAATATCGTTACCTAAAAATAATTGGTGCTGACGCCGTGGGAATGTCTACAGTCCCTGAAGTAATTGTTGCAAATCAACTCGAAATGGATTGTATTGCTTTTTCTGTACTAACCGATGTTTGTGATCCCAACAACTTAAAACCCATTGACATTCCCGACATAATGGCCATGGCTAAAAAAGCGGAACAGTCTTTGATTATACTAGTAAAAAAAATAATTTCATCTCTATAAATTAGAAATAAAATGAGCTATTTAGAAGTAACTAAAGATGTTTACAAAGAAGCTGCACTAACACCCGATGTTGGCCTATGCTGTACGACTACGCCCATTTGGCAATTTCCAGGACTTCAAATTCCGACCATCATGCAAGAAATGAATTATGGTTGTGGATCTACTGTCCACCCTCGTGATTTAGTTAACAACCCCAAAATTCTATATGTTGGAGTTGGTGGAGGTATGGAACTGCTGCAATTTTCATATTTTTCTAGACAAAAAGAAGGTGTTATAGGAATTGACGTAGTCGACGAAATGCTTGAAGCTTCTCGCAAAAATTTTGTGCTAGCTGAAAAACAAAACGATTGGTTCAAATCCGATTTTGTGACTCTAAAAAAAGGAGATGCCTTAAATCTTCCCGTTGCAGATAACAGCATTGATGTTGCAGCGCAAAACTGCCTGTTCAACATCTTTAAAATGGAGGAACTCAAAAAAGCCTTAGAAGAAATGTATCGTGTACTGAAACCAAACGGTAGATTGGTGATGAGCGATCCTACCTGCGAGCAACCAATGAACGACACACTTCGTGAGGATGAACGTCTAAGAGCCTTGTGCCTTTCTGGATCAATTCCATTGGAAGATTACGTGAAAATGTTAACGGATGTAGGATTTGGAACTATAGAAATTAGAGCCAGAAGACCGTATCGTATTTTAGACCCCAAGCACTATGCTACTGAAGAACACATTTACATTGAAAGTGTAGAAGTTTGTGCTATTAAAGACCCTATGCCAGAAGATGGACCCTGTGTTTTTACTGGTAAATCTGCTATCTATTTTGGAGGAGAAGATTTTTTTGATGACAAAAAAGGGCACGTATTGCTACAAAACCAGCCCATTGCAATTTGTGATAAAACCGCTGGTGCTCTAAAAAATATTAATCGTGACGATATCTTCATCAGTGAATCTACCTTTCACTATGATGGAGGTGGTTGTTGCTAAACCCCAACATGATGAAAACCCTACTTATTACTTTATTAGTTTCACTCGGCTTTACAAGCCAAGGGATCAATTCAGTACAAGCTCAAAACCAAGATAAAGGAATGCATGCCAGTTGGAATGTATTACTCCAGAAATATGTAGATGATGCCGGTAATGTAGACTACAGTAGCTGGAAGAAAAATCAAACTGATTTAGACAAGTACATTCAGCTTCTGGAAAAGAAACCACCTGCTGATTATTGGGACAAAAATGATTCTTTAGCCTATTTCATCAATGCTTACAATGCAGTAACTGTAAAATTAATTTTAGACAATTATCCTTTAAAAAGCATTCGAGACATCAAAGACCCATGGGACAGTAAAAGTTTAAATCTACCAAATAATACCATGACTCTCAACGACATTGAGCACAAGGTTTTACGGAAAATGGGGGATCCCCGAATACATTTTGCAATCAATTGCGCTTCTGCCTCCTGCCCACAATTATCCAATGAGGCGTTTCGAGCTTCTAAAGTTCAAAAACAACTTGAGGAAGCAACCGCTCTTTTTATAAATGACACTTCTAAAAATGAGATTACAGAAAAGAATATTGGCTTATCAAAAATATTTTTATGGTTTTCCAAAGACTTTGGGAGTAAGAAAGAACGCATTGTATTCATTCAGAAATATTCAGAAAAATCCTTTAAGGATAAAGCTAAAATAAAGTACCAAGAATACGATTGGAGCCTGAATGAATAAACCACATTTATCCATTATAATCCCTGTGCTAAACGAGATCGAACAACTCGAAGAGTTAATCACAATCTTAAAGGATCAAAGTGTTTTTCATAATGAAGTTATTATTGTAGATGGCGGGAGTACAGATGGAAGTTATGAATGGCTAGAGAAAAAAGAAGGAATTACTTTAATTCAAACCAAAAAAGGGAGAGCGCATCAACAAAACGAGGGCGCAAAAGCTGCCACTTCAGAGGTTTTATATTTCTTACATGCTGATACTCGACCCCCAAAAGATTTCGATCAAATCATTCATCAGGCCTATATAAAAAACAATAAAGCCGGTTCCTTTCGATTACGATTCTCAGGTAATCATTGGGCTTTAAACGTTGCTGCTCGTGCCAGTCGTTTTAATAATCGGTACTGTCGCGGAGGGGATCAATCTTTATTCATTCAAAAAAAACTCTTCAATTCTCTCAATGGGTTTAATGAGGATTACGTCATTTGTGAAGATGGGGAACTTATCGACCGAATATATAAAAAGCATTCTTTTTGTGTTTTGCCTCAAGAAGTAATCACTTCCTCTCGTCGATTTAAAGAAAATGGAGTAATTCGATTGCAATTTCATTTCATGATGATTCATGTTTTGCGCGCCCTAGGAAAACCTCCCGCTACACTGCACAAATATTACTGCCAATTTGTAAAATAGCGTTCTATGACCGTTTCAGCTGGCTTGTTTTGTGGTGAAAAGGTGGTGTCTAAAGTACCGCCAGAATTAGCATAATCGGGAAACCATTTCCAAATAAAGCCGCCTGCCCACCAAGACTTGTTTTCGAAACTTATAAAAAGTGCTTCTAGAGCATCTGCCTGAGTTTGACCATTGAAAGGTTGGTCACGTAAGCTATAATCCCAAGGTTTAGAAGTAGGTAGATTTATACTACGATAACCCATTTCAGTGAATAATATTTTTCGGTTGTATTTCTCAGAAAATCCTTTTAAGTTTTGAACATATGGTTTCCAAAGCTCCGTCAATATTGTTACTGTGGGGCTAGCCGTTTTTAAAGGAAAATAAGCATCGATGCCTACATAATCTAACTGATCCCAGAATGGTACATTTTGGAATTGGTCCCAATTTTCAGCATAAGTCAACTTACCCGTATAGACTTGTTTGATTTCACGAATCAATTGTCTCCAATACTCCGGATTGTTAGCAACAATCGACTGTAATTCAGTTCCTATACAAAGCATAGGAATTTTTGTCACTTCCGCAACCTGAGCAAAATGTAAGATGAATTTTCGATAGGATTCTTGAAATTGCTTCCACTCTTCTGGAGAATCAAATGAAATTGTTCCAGTAAATACACCCCCCTTAATCCAAATATGAGGCTTGAGCATTACCGAGATTCCTTCTCTTTGAAAAAAGGGAACCGCTTGTTCTATTCCATTTTTAGTTTCCCCCTGCCATTGCCATGAAACATTATACGAAAGCATAGGTGTCTGAGCCGATTTCATATAGCCATATGGCATAAGCGCAACCCAATTAGCGGCACTCTTTTTTACAGGTATTAGGTTTTCCTTGCTAACTCGATCTCGAGTACCCACAAAACTCAAACCTCGAATCTCTTGACTCCAGATTATGGAAGGGCAAAAGATCAAGACGGTTAATAAAAAAAATAAACCCTTATTTCGCATAACACACTAAAGGTACACAAGTCAAATTGTTCGTTATTGAATTTTCAGGATATTATTCTACAAACAAATAATAGGGTATGAAAATTATAATCGTAAAAAAAAGAGAGCCAATACCGCAAATAAGTATGAATCCAAGAATAGAAAAAAGATCTGTTGACCCTTTAAAATTTGGATAATAACTTTTTACAAACATAACTGAACTCAGTGCCGAAAGGACTAGAAAAAAATAAAACATAAGATTGAGGTTAAGATTAGATTTATTTTAGGTTCGGGGATCACTAATTTGTTTTAAGTAAATTTTTCAATGGTGTTAATAAGGTCATTTTTAACATAATTCCAACCCATCAAGCAATCATCATAACTTTGAATACCAATGGGTAGCTTAGAGAAATCACCTTGCTCGATTTTCAGAACAACTCCTGAAACCTGTTTCAGGATCGTAAACTTAAGTTCAGACTCATATGCTCCAAATTCTTTATTCTCATGAAAAATTAAAAATCGGAGTTGTTTGTGTGGAGTAAACGCTAATACTTTTGCACGAACGTGAGTTGTAAATGTTCCATCTGCTTTTTCTTCTTTCCAAATAGCATCACTACCCACTTCCCAAGAAGAATGTAACTGGCAGTTGTACATATATCGTTGCGTTAACTTAGGATCAGTTAGCGCATTCCAAACACGAATATCGGTAACTTGAAGTGGTATTTCAACACACACCCATTTTTTATCATTTTCCATAAATGAAACAATTAGGTAGTTGAATAAAAAATGATGAAATTCTAGGGATTTCCATAGTTGTTAAGTTTTAGTATAATCGGGCATGATAAATGTACTAATTTTTTAAATAATGTTTAAAAACAAGTATATTGTATTCAAATAGCAACACATGAACGCCCCACCTATCATTGTTATCGGAAACGGGATTGCTGGCATTACAACCGCACGACATATTCGAAAAAAATCAACCAAACCTATTTTAATAATTTCAAAAGAGAGTCGGTTTTTCTTTTCTAGAACTGCGTTGATGTATGTCTATATGGGACATCTTAAATGGGAACATACACAACCGTATGAGAATCATTTTTGGAAAAAAAACAAGCTGGATTTACTAGAAGAAACCGTAACACAAATTGATCCTGAAAAAAAGACAATCAGGTTGTCAAACGAGTCTATACTGTACTACGACTCCCTAGTTTTAGCCACTGGATCCATTCCGAACAAATTTGGCTGGCCCGGCGAAAACCTAAAAGGAGTACAAGGATTATACACTAAACAAGATTTAGAAAATCTGGAAGCACTCACCCCATCTATTCAAGATACTGTAATTGTTGGTGGAGGGCTCATTGGAATTGAATTGGCGGAAATGCTTCATGCAAGAGGTAAGAAGGTTACCTTTTTGGTACGAGAAAAAAGTTTCTGGAGTAACGTACTTCCGAAAGGAGAATCCGAACTAATCAACAAACATATTGTTTCGCATGGGATTGACCTGAGGCTCGAAACAAATTTAAGTGAAATTTTAGAAGATGAAGACGGGAGAGTCAAGGCCATACGAACAGATTCTGGTGAAATCATTTCTTGTCAATTTGTTGGACTGACAGCTGGAGTTCGACCCAACGTAGATTTTATCAAAGACAGCGCCATTGCAACTAAACGTGGCATACTCGTAAATAAATACCTCGAAACCAATCAACCAGATATTTATGCTATTGGAGATTGCGCAGAGCAACAAGAACCTGTTCCTGGTAGACGATCCATTGAAGCTGTCTGGTATACCGGTCGTATGATGGGAGAAACGCTAGCCAGAACACTAACTGGAAACAAAACAGCTTATC
>JABAZL010000169.1 GCA_018608425.1 Flavobacteriaceae bacterium | reverse complement strand
TAGCGTTTCCAAAAAAAACAACCCCTTTGAAATTCAAGTTTTTAATAAAAAAAAGTTGATCCGTTTTTTCTGGACTTTAATTGGTGATAAATAACTGAAATTTAGCGTGTTATTTTAGGTCAAATGGCTCCTCTTTGCTCATCTTTAAAAAAGTTAATTTTTTGAACTCAACTTGCAATGTCTTCATTATATTTAGTTTTAATATGTTGACCCAAATAAGCCGCATACTATGAAAGCCCTTTTTTATAAAATAATCTTACTGTTGTTAAAAAACTACAACCGCTTTTATTTCAGGCGTATTCGAATTTACGGACAAGAACATATCCCTAAAGAGGGAGGTGTCATTTTTTCACCCAACCATCAAGGAGCTTTTTTAGATCCCCTACTTGTGGGAACAAGCTGCGGTTCAAAAGTAACTTCCCTTACCCGAAGTGATGTTTTTGGAGGTCCTTTTCAATGGTTTTTGGATGCCCTAAAAATGTTACCCGTTTACAGGATTCGCGATGGATATAGTAGCCTAAGAAAAAATGCTGCAATTTTTGATCGCTGTCATCAAATTTTAGGCAAAGGTGATCATATGATGATGTTTTCTGAAGGGAGTCATCACAACGAATATTACTTACAACGTCTATCTAAAGGGAGCAGCCGATTGGCACTTGAAGCTCAAGAGAAATTCCCAGACAGCATCATTTATATTGTTCCCGTTGGCATCAATTACAGCCACCATCAGTTGCCATGGCAAGAAGTGCACTTAGTGTATGGCAGCCCAATACTTGTTGGCGAATTTCTAGAGGCATACAGAGAAAACAGTAGCGCTACAATCAATCAACTCAGAGAAACTTTGGAACATGCAATGAAGGCTTGTCTGTGGCTCCCAGAAAATGAAGAACACTATTTAAAAAAGAAAAAATACATCAATCTTGAAAACTTAAAGCTTGGCTTTTTTAGGCTAAGAGAGCAACTTGAATTAGATCCAGAGCAACTGAAAATATCTAAAAAAGGTGGCTTTCTTGTGCGGTTTTGGATCAGTCTTTTTAGTCTTCCGAATCTATTGCCATTGATCGGGATCCGAAGGGTAGTAAAATTGTTCCCCGATATTGTATTTCACAACTCAATAAAGTACATAGTTGGCCTTTTTATGTTCGCATTTTGGTGGAAAATATTAATTTTTTCTGGAACGTATATCTATGGTATATCAACAGGAATAGGCCTTTTTATTGGCTCTTTATTTTTTCTCTATCTAAGACAGATGCTGATTTCAAAATATAATTCAAACTGATAAGTAAAAATTATATTAGCTAGGTAAAATGATTTTTTATTTGATTTTTATTCAATATAATATTATAATAAATCAATTATAACTATTATTATTTTTATTAGATAGATTTTAACTATCATTAATAATCTCGTAGGTTCTCACCATAAGATCAATTGGCTTTAATTACCTTTGGATTATGGAAGATTTAATTATTATTGGAGCCGGACCCATAGGGCTGGCTTGTGGTATCGAGGCAAAGAAGAAAGGCCTACAATACACTATAATTGAAAAAGGAATGTTGGTAAACTCACTGTACCACTACCCGCAAAACATGACCTTCTTCTCTACCTCTGATCGTTTAGAAATTGGAGGTATCCCTTTTATATCCCACAACCCCAAACCTACTCGTGCAGAAGCATTAGAATATTACAGGCGAGTAACTGCCTCTTGGGAGTTGAACGTGAACCTTTATGAGGACGTTGTTCTATTTGAAAAAATAACAGGAGGGTTTAAAATTCGAACAAACAAAAAAGAATACACTTCGAAAAATATTGTGCTTGCAACTGGCTTCTATGACCTACCCTACAAACTGAATATACCCGGGGAAGAGTTGGAGAAAGTTACTCATTACTACAAAGAGCCCCATCCCTATTTTGGAATGGACATTGTTGTCGTTGGTGCTGCAAATTCTGCTGTTGACGTTGCGTTAGAAACCTACCGTAAAGGAGCAAAAAGCGTTACCCTAGTGGTGCGTGAAAAGGAAGTAGGTGCAAATGTAAAATACTGGGCACGTCCCGATATTCTTAACAGAATAGAAGAAGGTAGTATTCCTGCATACTTCGAATCCAAACTCATTGAAATTAAACTCAAAAGTGTCCGCATTCAAACAGCTGATGGGGATATTGAAATTAAAAATGATTTTGTGCTGGCAATGACCGGCTATCAGCCAGATTTTACGCTTCTAGAATCTTTAGGTGTCCTATTTCACAGCGATGCTTTCAAAACGCCTCAATACAATGAAGAGACTATGGAATCTTCCCAAAAAGGAGTCTACCTCGCTGGAGTAGTTTGCGGAGGTTTAAAAACGAATAAGTGGTTTATTGAGAATTCAAGGATTCATGCGGAACAAATTGTCACAACAATTTCGAAATCCTAAACTAACTTTGCCAGAGCCAAAACAGACCCTATGTGCACTCCGTCATGGAATAAGACAAAAGGGAAAACGGTAGCAAACGAATTCAATTCCATTTTAGTAGAAGTAGTGTAGGGCTGATAGTTTTCAAAAACACCTGCTTCGATATCTTTTTTCAACTGTTCCATCGTTGACATTAATGCAGCATCAATGGCATCAACAAACTCTTGACTAACATCCCCTTCAGGTTTAGTGCCTTTTCGGTAACCATCGATCCAAGATTGAGGAACAACAGGCTTTAAGCCAGACAACGTGTACATTATCGATTGTTGAGTAGCAAGAGCATGTGCAACATTCCAAATGATATTATTATTAAAACCCTCGGGTACGGTATTGAGCTGTTCCAAAGAAAAATTCTTTAAGAAACGAGAATATATTGCGCGATTATGGGCAAGTATGGATAAATGTTCTTTCATGATGTAGTTTTTTTAAAGGTAAAGAAATTATAAAATAGATGCCTGTACTTAGAGTCTAATTTAAATATGTTAAGCTGAATATATTCAGCTCGGGATAATGACCTGCAATACCGTTACCTGATCCCAAAGTGATAAAATAAATCTACTTTTTCACCTTCAGTTGTCTTCTAATGCTCCTTTTACGAATCAATTATTATAATCTTGAAGACAAGCATTTCCATTTTCTTCCAATGAATCGAATGTATTCGTTCGAATAAAGTATCTACTTGGACTGGTTTAAATTAATTTTTACCCTTTGTGGGACCCGTCGCAAAAAGGCTTATTGCTGGACTTTGAGCAACCACATAGCGCAAACCGAGGTCCGTGTTTGATTTCATTTCCTTCAATATCGACAAGAGTAACTGGGCCTTGAATAGCAAATTGTCCGTTAGGTTTTACAGTGATTTTTGTGTTTTCTGATTCCATAAGATGGTTTCTTTATGTTGAAATATAAGCTCTTTTAAATGCTATAATATAAATGTAGTTATTCTACTGTTACTGATTTAGCCAGATTTCTAGGTTGATCTACATTACATCCTCGTTGAACGGCAATATAATAAGACAACAATTGTAAGGGAATGGTTGTTAAGATCGGAGTAAAACATTCCAATGACTCGGGAATTTCAATACAATAGTCGGCTAATTCTTTTACTCGAATATCTCCTTCACTTACAACAGCGATGATTCTCCCTTTTCTGGATTTTATTTCCGAAATATTACTGACCACTTTGTCATAGTGTCCTTTCTTGGTCGCAATTACAACAACAGGCATTTGCTCGTCTATCAAAGCAATTGGACCATGTTTCATTTCCGCAGCTGGATATCCTTCTGCATGGATGTAGGAGATTTCTTTGAGTTTCAAAGCGCCTTCTAATGCAACGGGGAAATTGTATCCTCTTCCTAAATAGATGCAATTATTAGCGTCTTTGAAAGAAGAAGCTACCTCTTTGATCAAACGTTCTTGTTTTAAAATTTCAGACACTTTATCCGGAATAGATTCCAACTCCACCAAGTGTTGTTGATATTCCGAACGAGATAAAGTTCCTTTTACCATTCCTAAACGCAATGCTAAGAGAGACAACACAGTGATCTGAGTAGTAAACGCTTTGGTTGATGCAACCCCAATTTCTGGGCCAGCGTGGGTGTAACAACCTGCATCGGTAAGTCTTGAAATGGATGATCCAACCACATTACATACCCCAAAAACAAAAGCTCCACGTTCTTTTGCAATGTTAATGGCTGCCAATGTATCTGCAGTTTCTCCTGATTGAGAAATTGCAATTATGATATCATCTGAAAATATAATGGGATCACGGTATCTGAATTCAGAAGCGTACTCAACCTCAACAGGGATGCGTGTAAATTTTTCTAATAAATATTCGGCAACCAAGCCTGCATGCCATGAGGTTCCACATGCAACAATTAATATCCGTCGTGCTTTTAAAAACTTATTTTCATGTTCCCGCAAACTCGAAAGTGTGATAACACCTTCGTTAGAAAGTAAGCGTCCACGCAAGGTGTCGCGTATGGCTTGAGGTTGTTCGAAAATCTCCTTGAGCATAAAATGGTCATAGCCCCCTTTCTGGATATTCTCTAAGCTCATTTGAAGCTTTTCGATATAAGGCTTTATCACTTTATCGCTTGTTATTTTTCTAATCGAAATATCACGATCACAACGAATAATAGCCAAGTGTTCCTCTTCCAGGTAAATTACATTCTTGGTGTATTCAATAAAAGGAGTTGCATCCGAGGCTACAAAAAACTCTCCTTCTCCAACACCAATTGCTAGTGGACTTCCTAGTCTAGCCGCTACAAGCTCATTGGGTTTTTTATGATCAAAAACAACAATTGCATAGGCTCCAACGACTTGCGTCAAGGCAATCTGAACTGCTTTTCCTAGCTTTACTTGTTCCTTTTTTTGAACGTCTTCGATTAGGTTAACAAGCACCTCTGTATCGGTGTCAGAAGAAAAAGTATAACCCCGCTGAATAAGCTCTTCTTTTAAAGCGGCATAGTTTTCAATAATACCGTTGTGAACCACTACCAAGTCTCCAGAGTTGGACGTTTGTGGATGCGCGTTTACATCGTTTGGCACACCGTGGGTTGCCCATCGGGTATGTCCTATTCCAATAGTTGCTTGGATAGGATCTCGTCCTTGAAATTTGGCTTCAAGGTCGCTTACTTTTCCTGTCGTTTTAATTGTTTGAATTTCAGTTCCGTTGTACAAAGAGATTCCAGTACTGTCATATCCACGATATTCTAACCTTTTAAGGCCTTTTACAATAATTGGAGTTGCTTGTTGTTGGCCTATATAGGCTACGATACCACACATAAAGGTTACTAGTTAATTTGAAAAATCTGTATAAATCACTTCTAACTCTAATTTGAGATGCTCAAAACCTGCACTAGGATGTGATCCTATTAAAACAGTACTCAATGGATTTAAAATAGCTGAGGCAGGGTATAGAATTTCTTCACTCCCACTATTTAATCTTGCTTTTCTGGTTGTAATGTCGTCAATGTTGGCGGAAGCTGCTAATCCTAAAATCACGTTCGTCGAGTCTTTACGAATCAGGTTATTGATATGCTGTGTGATTTTGAATTTGTAGCGATATGGTTTTCCGTTTTGATATTCTAAAATTCCTCCATGAACTAACTTCCCTTTATTTCTTTCAGCACTTACTGTGTTATCTGTAAAATAATCTAACAATGGTGCTGTATCTCTTTTGTTGTATAGGTATAAACGATCAGCAATTAAGTCCCCGGGAGTCCAATTCTCAACTGAAGTTGAGTCTACGTAAAACACTAAATTTGCCTCATTTACTAACCAGTCGTTTTCGCGTAACTCTTCAAGTTTTGTGCTTGCCGATCCGTCTGAAGATTTTCCTAATAATTCAAAAGAAGATAGTAATCCCATCCCCCCTTTTACAAAGATTTTATTGGATCCGTTTGTTTGTGCTATCGTTTGGCTTATTTCTGGGTTTATTGATGAGTTCTCAAGGTGATTTACTGTTATTCCTGGGCTTAGCAAGAAACTTCGCTCAAAGCGATCTATTGAGAAATCGGTAGTGTCGTCTGGTGTATCGTTGTCGTTATATTGATTGTATTCATACGTTACTGCAATATTAGCTGATGCAAAATTGAGTAACATATACAAGTCTTCTGACGGGTTTTCCATTCGCACATAAATTCCACGCATATACTTTTGAAACAAGGAGGCTGTTGTCAAAGAATCTGAACCTTCCATATCGATAAAACGCCGTTGAAAAAAAGCAGTATCCAAAGGAACTCGAATACGAGGCGAACGACGGGTTTCAACTTGAGTGGTTTCGTCAATATCCGTTTCTGGGTCGTCTTCAGTAAAATTGATCCGTATTTCTTCAAAATCTAATTGAATAGCTTCATCAAATAAATTTTCACCAACAAAGCCTTCTTCATAAAAATCGCGAGAAGAATAAAAGGCTTGTTGAGATTCGAAGTTATTATTAGGGTCTAACGAATTCAAATAATACGTTAGCTCATCTACTTTTAAATTAAAGCTAGTATTTCTATTTCCAAAAACAGAATCAATTGCGTAGGTTCTATTTTCTGGTTGGTAACCTGTATTGTCGGTGTCGGTGTCGTCTAAAATTCCATCGCCATCAGTATCATTACTCAAAGGGTTAGAGCCGTTCTGAGTTTCTAATGCGTCACTAATCGTGTCGCCATCGGTATCACTGGTTGGGTCTTCTGGGTCAGCATCTAAACTGTCTATAACGCCATCACCATCTTGATCTCTGGTGTTGGTTATAAAAGGTATTTCTAAGTAAGCCGAAATTACTTGTTCATTTTCCTCAATTGCCTTTACATTATCTTCATCACCTAATTCATCTTCTGGAGAATACAATCCGAAAAATTCAGTTGGTATAATACTAAGTTGAGAAGCAATATAGGCAGAAGAACGCCCAATGTTAGGAATGTCAATTTCACCAAGCTGTTGGAAGGTTAATCCGTCGACCTGAACATCAGAGATAAATTCGTTTTGAAAAGAAAAAACAGGCAATTTCACCTTATTTGTTTCAAAATCATTCGTGGAAATTAAATCGTATCCGACAGTATTAAAGTCTTCGTTACAAGAAACTATAATAAGAGTGAAAAGGAGAAAGAAAGAGAAATTCTTTAAGAAGGGTATCTTAAATTTCATAGGGCATTAAATGATTTGATTATTGAAAAAATCTACATAGGCATTTTCCTTTGCACTTTCTTCAAAAGTTAAGGCGGGAACTTTTTTGTCATCAATATTCGAAAGAATACTCTCAGATATGTTTTCTCCAGAAAGGATTACTCCATCTGAAAAATTGGTGGCTAGCTTGATTAAGTTTTCATAGGTAGCATCTTTCAAAAGACTTTTTTCTGCTTCGCCAGGAACGTCAAAAGAAACCTTAGTGTCAAATTCTGAAGAAACAGAACCTTCAAAATCGTTTGGATAGATAGACGTTACAATTTTACTAGATTCAAAAATCGGATCTTCAGCAAAATACGTTTTCATGTATAAGGGAAAGAGTGAGGTAAACCAACCATGCAAATGAATGATGTCTGGAGACCAGTTCAATTTTTTAACAGTTTCGATTACACCCTTCGTAAAGAAAATCATGCGCTCGTCGTTATCAGGAAATAAATTTCCATCTTCGTCCTTAAGCATCGCTTTTCTTTTGAAATATTCTTCGTTATCAATAAAATACACTTGCATCCGTTCTTTTGGAATAGAGGCAACCTTGATAATCAACGGCATATCCATGTCATTGATGACCATGTTCATTCCTGACAAACGAATAACTTCGTGCAACTGATGTCTCCGCTCATTAATCATACCATAACGAGGCATGAAAATTCGAGTTTGACCCCCAGCCTCATTGATCGTTTTAGGTATTTTAAACGAATTGATCGATTGATCTGTTTGAGGTAGATAAGGCGTTACTTCCGATGATATTATTAATACTTTCTTGTTTTGCATAAAACTGATTTAGCTTCCTTGGTTAGAAAGTTTAGCAAAATTACGAAAATTCTTCCGTTCCATAGAAAAAACAGTACTTTTAGGCTGTTAATATTTTCGTAAAATGAAAGTTTTTTACCAGTACAAAGAACTCAACGTCGCTAAAAACAAATACCCTGCTAAATCTATTGGATTAGTTCCTACGATGGGTGCTTTGCATGAAGGCCACATAACGCTAGTAAAGAGAGCTCTTGAAGACAATGACCTCGTACTAGTTTCTATATTTGTTAACCCTACACAGTTCGACAATAAGAATGACTTAAAAAACTATCCAAAAACTTTAGAATCTGATCTTACTAAACTCCAAACCCTTGGAGGAAATGTTTGGGTTTATGCTCCAGAAGCTGACGATTTGTACAATAATAAAATCGAGCCAAGAGTATATAACTTTGGAAAACTCGAAACTACGATGGAGGGTGCACATCGCGAAGGGCATTTTCAAGGGGTGGCTACTGTTGTTCAAAAGCTCTTTGAAGCCCTACAGCCTACGGTTGCTTACTTTGGAGAAAAAGACTACCAACAATTACAAATTATTACTGCCTTAGTAAGACAAGAAAATATTCCCGTCGTCATCGTATCATGCCCCATTATCAGGCATGAAGATGGCTTGGCCATGAGCTCAAGGAACAAGCGCTTGAATATTAAAGAAAGAGCCATGGCTCCTGTAATCTACGAAACCCTTCAAAAAGCTGTTGCGTTGAAAGACATACACAGCCCCCCACAAATTGAATCTTGGATTACTGAATTTTTTGCCCATCAGCCTGAATTTGATTTAGAATATTTTTCAATTGCTGATATCCAAACACTCGAAAAAGTGAGCGCGTTAAACGGTTCAAAAACAAGAGCTTTTATTGCAATTAAATTAGGTGGAGTTCGTCTAATTGACAACATTAAATTTTAATACCTTTGCAGCATGCAAATTGAAATATTAAAATCCAAAATCCACCGTGTTAAAGTAACTGGTGCAGATTTAAACTATATCGGAAGTATTACCATTGACAGTGCACTTATAGAGGCTGCAAATCTTGTCCCTGGAGAAAAGGTACAAATTGTGAACATCAATAACGGAGAGCGTCTTGAAACCTACGTAATTGAAGGTGAAAAAAATTCAGGGGAAATAACCCTTAATGGTCCTGCGGCTCGAAAAGTTCAAAAAGGCGATATCATCATCATCATAAGTTACTGTATAGTTCCTTTCGAAAAAGCTCGTGACTATACACCAGCACTTATATTCCCAAACGAAGGAACTAACTTATTACAGTAATCTTGCAAAAAAAGAATCTGACTAAATTTTTAAAGTTAATTTTCCCACTACTAATCGGGATTCTTTTTATTTATCTAACAGTCAAAGACACTACTGCAGAGGATCGTAAAACCATCATTGAAGCAGTTAAAAATGCAGATTATCGCTTTGTGATTTTGTCTTTAATCCTTGGTATGATTAGCCACTTATCTCGGGCATATCGATGGAATTTTATGCTACACCCAATGGGCTATCGTCCAAAACTAATGAATAACATTTTAGCGATTTTCATTACCTATATTGCTAATCTTGGTGTCCCAAGATCTGGAGAATTCTTTAGGGCAACAGTAATGAAAACCTATGAAGATATTCCCTTCGAAAAAAGCTTTGGTACCATAATTGCCGAACGAATGGTTGATTTGATGATGCTCCTTCTAGTCATCGGAATTGCACTCCTGATTCAGTTTGACTTTATTATGTTGTTTCTGAAAGAACAATCTTTTAATCCAACAACCTTAGTTATTGTCATCCTATTGGTTGGTCTAGGGTTATGGGTATTAGTCAAACAACTTAAACGTTCGCAATCGGTTATTGCTAAAAAAATCATCGGTCTTATTGAAGGGCTTACTGAAGGTGTGTTGACTTTAGTGAAAATGCCTAAAAAATGGGCTTATATTTTCCATACCTTTTTAATTTGGGGCCTTTATATTTTTATGTTTTACATCGTCAAATGGGCACTCCCTGAAACAGTTAACCTCCCTTTTGAAGCCCTATTGATTGGGTTTTTAGTTGGCGCGATAACCATTTCAGCTACCAATGGAGGTATTGGAATTTATCCTTTTTCAGTTTCTTTGGTTTTGATCAGTTATGGGATTTCAAAAGAATCTAGCCTAGCATTTGGATGGATTATGTGGACAGCACAAACCATTATGGTATTGTTTTTTGGAGGTCTTTCCTTTTTAGTTTTACCACTGCTGAATCGAAAAAAGTAAGTACCTTAACCTCACATTAAATACTTTTTATGATTCGTTCTATTTGCACATTCCTGCTGTTATTGAGCTTACCACTCCAAGCGCAAATTACAACAGAAACCATTGAATCTTCCGTTCTAGGGACAACCCGAACAATTGATTTATATATTCCCGAAATAGAAGAGGGGTCATTAGATCAGCTACCATTGATTGTTGTATTGGAAGGGCATGAATTATTTGATCTTGTAGTGGCTAATGTTCGCTTTTT
Organism: Flavobacteriaceae bacterium; assembly: GCA_018608425.1. GTDB lineage: Bacteria > Bacteroidota > Bacteroidia > Flavobacteriales > Flavobacteriaceae > Arcticimaribacter. The sequence continues at coordinate 687 of JABAZL010000169.1, read as the reverse complement.
ATCTAAAATCGACTACATGCCAAAGGCTATCGTAGTAGGGGTGCGACAAGAAGGACAATATCAAGTAGCTCGTGACTGCGAAACAGATAAAAACTCAGGGCAATTGAGCACACGAGGGTCTAACTTCAAAAAATTTATTGTTTCGGATATTGTTCAGCGACTATCAATTCAATACCCAATCTCAAACCTGAAAGTGCTTGTCGGGAAAAATAAGTCCGCAAATTTTATCAACTATTTTTTGCTGAATGGTCCCAATATGTTTTCATCCTATATTGCAATTACACCCGAGGTCTCGGGAAATATCATTGAGTCTTTGACCATAAACGCAGCTAATATTAAAAAAACAACCAATTATTATATTTCTAATTCTGGGAACCTTCCAAGAAGACAAAAAAATAATATTAGCCTTTTAACTGAAGAGCTTAAAAAACAAGAAAATGCCCAGTTTATATTGACTACCGATTCGTTTTCTTATCCCGACGAATTTTCTACCCCAGCATATTCAATTCCCATTGCTCTGGAAGGTATTTTTAGAGTTTATCAGCCAATCAGTCCGAAAGAATACCGAGAAAGCATTTTAAAAGACACCCTCCCATCGCACAATTATTTGGTTAGTAAATATCAAAAAATATCAACTCAATTGGGTATTCAAAAACGCTATATTTTAAATGATATAATGGCTATTTT
>JABAZL010000097.1 GCA_018608425.1 Flavobacteriaceae bacterium | reverse complement strand
TCAACTATACTCCTTACGCATACAGAACCAAGAACTATGGTAAAACATGGGAGCGAATTGTAGATGGTGCCGATGTAGAGAGTTATGCATTGAGTATCATAGAAGATCCAATCAATGCAAATCTAATGTTTCTAGGAACCGATGATGGGCTTTATATTACGCTTAACGCAGGAAAACAATGGGATAAGTTTGATGCTGAAATTTTTCCTACTGTTTCGGTAAAAGATTTAGTTATTCAATCTAGAGAACACGATTTGGTAATTGGAACTTTTGGAAGAGCAGCGTGGGTTTTAGATGATATTCGCCCGTTAAGAGCTTTAGCTTCAAGTCCAAGTGTCATTGAAAATGGTATGCAGTTATTCGAACCTCCAACAGCGTATTTGGCAGCCTATCAGCAGCCAACTGGAAGTCGTTTCGGTGCAGATGCAATGTACCAAGGCACTAACCGGAAATACGGAGCCATGCTTTCTTATTTTGTCAATCCTCCTGTTAAAAAAGATGAGGATACTGCTAAAGACAAAGATGATAAAGATGACAAAGAAGAAGATAAAGCTGAGAAGAAAGAAAATAAAAAAGACTCCCTAACCCTCATGATTTATGACGGAGAGCGCTTGATTAGAACTTTAAAAAAGAAGGTTCCTAAAGAAAAAGGTATTCACCGTTGGTATTGGAATATGGATGAGAAAGGAGTTTCTAGACCAAGGAGAAAACCGAGTAAGTCAAAAAGAGAGCCTTCGGGAGTGGAAGTGAAGCCGGGAACGTATCGTCTAGTTCTGTCTTTTGGAGACGAACAATCTGAGCAGGTTATTGAGGTAAAAAGCGATCCAAGATTAACCGTAGATCCAGCGAGCATTGATGCTGTATATGCTGCATCCAAAGAATTAGAAAGCTATACTGCTGCTGCTGCAAGTGCAGTAAAACAACTAGCAGAGAGCAAGCAAACGCTAGCAGATTATAAAAAGCTTTTTAAAGAAAACAAATCAGACGAGATGAAGGCTTTACTGAAAGAAATGAAAAGTCAGACCAAAGCCATCGATTCTTTAATTGCACTTTATATTGGTAAAGAGGACAAACGCCAAGGGATTGTTCGGAATCCAGAAAGTAATGTTTTGACGCGTATTAGAAATGCATCACGCTATATCAGAAGCCGTCAAGATGGGATTACAACAACAGAAAACAAATTGCTTCAGCATGCAAAAGAAGAGTTAGGGGTTGCAATTGAACAAACCAATACCTTTTTCAAGGAGGTGTGGCCATCATTGAAAAGTAAAATTGAGGCAGAAGATGCTTCAAGGTTTAAAGAGATACAAGAACTAAGTATAGACTAGTTCTACAAATAATCTTTTAGTACTTCCAAGGCAATTCCTCTAGATCCTTTGATCAAAATGGTTTTGTTTTGGAAGTTCTTTTTTTGAAGGTAGGGGATCGCTGAATTAGTGTTGTCGAATTTCTTAAAACCTGAAGTTGATGTTTTAGTTTTATTAAACTCAGGACCAATTAAGAGTATTTCCTCTATGTTTTTTGTTTCGATTAAATCCACAATCTTTTGATGTTCCTCATCTGCAAAAGACCCTAATTCCAGCATATCACCCAGGATCAAAACTTGATCTTCTTTTTTAGAACTAAAAAAGGATTCTAAAGCAGCTTTCATGCTGCTGGGATTTGCATTATATGCGTCGAGTACCAAGGTGTTGGAATCTGTTGTATGCCATTGCGAACGGTTATTTGTTGGATTGTACGCTTCAATTCCTTTTTTGATTTTAGCAATAGGAATTTCAAAGTAGTTTCCAAAGGCTACAGCTGCTGCAATATTGGTGAAGTTGTACGCCCCTTTTAGTTGACTAATGATTTTTGTTTCCTCTGCTAGAATCACAATATTTTCATCTGCTCCTCGATCAATATCCTTAATTGTAACCGTAGCTGAACTACTGGTTCCAAAGGAAAATATTTCTTGATTCAGAGTACCAGCTACTTGTTTCGAATCTGCATAGTTGATTAGACAGACACCGCTATTTTTAGCTAAGAATTGATAGAGTTCAGATTTCCCTTGAATTACTCCCTCGATACTTCCAAATCCTTCTAGATGTGCTTTTCCGAAATTGGTTATATAGCCGAGCGTAGGGGCAGCTATTGCTGCTAATAATTCAATTTCCTTGAGGTGGTTAGCTCCCATCTCAATAAGGGCAATTGCTGTTTTCGAATTTATATTCAAAAGAGTCAAGGGTACACCAATGTGGTTGTTGAGGTTTCCAACCGTTGCAGTAGTATTGAATTGCTGTGACAACACACTATTGATTAATTCCTTGGTGGTTGTTTTACCATTTGACCCCGTAAGACCTATCACAGGTATGCTAAATTGCATACGATGGTGATGAGCGAGCGCCTGTAGGCTCTTTAGGCTATCTTTGACGAGAATATGGCGCTTGTCTTTCTTGAAATATTCCAAGTCATCTACAACTACATAAGAGGCTCCTTTTTCGAGGGCTTCTGCTGCAAATTTATTACCATTAAAATGTTCTCCTCGTAAGCATATAAAAAGCGTCCCTTTTTCGATTTGCCGTGAATCAGTAGCAACCCCTGTGGATTTTAGGAAATAGGAATAAAGATCTTTTGCTTCCATAAAATAAAAAAAGGCATTTCGTTAAAAATGCCTTTTGATTTGATTAACCTTTACGTTTGTGTCTGGCCGTTTTTTTAACCTTGCTTTTCGAACCTAATCGAGTCATTGCACATCTAAAACCAATGTGGTCAGTGGCTAGGTATTGCGGCATATAACGTCTTTGAGCTGGATCGAGCCAATATGCTCTATCTTTCCAAGATCCTCCCTTGTATACACGAACTTCATCTGTAATTAACGAAGTTCTTTTGTTAGATTTATCTTTTGTACGAACTAAATTACCATCTTCATCTACAGTAACCTTTGGATGCGTTGGTGCATCGTACATTGTTGTAGATTCTGGGCGAGCATTTTCGCTATCTTCTTCCTCTTCTCCAAATCTTGAGAATAGACGAGTCGATCCTAAATCCCCATCTCTAAAGTTTTTGTTATCACTTTTCGTGAAATTTTGTCTTAGGAATGTTTCTTCTTCATCAATAGCTACTTTTTCTAGCTGACCTGGAAGTCTCTTCAATAGAACTTTTCCATTCGGAAGCGTATCGTATACCAATTGGTCTGGCGAAATCACTTGCGCTCTTCCATCTTCGTTGATAACATCTTTTAAATAAACATTACCTCTATAGTAGTTAAAGTCACTTGCTTCATCATCTACAATAGGACGATAGACATCAGAAACCCATTCGGCAACGTTTCCGGCCATATCATAAATTCCAAAATCATTTGGAGGATAAGCTTTTACTTGTATTGTAATATCGGCTCCGTCATCTGACCATCCGGCAATTCCACCATAATCTCCTTTACCGAGTTTAAAGTTTGCCAATTGATCACCTTCTGAACGGCGATCTTCTGAGCGTGTGTATTCTCCTGACCACGGATATTTTTTCTTTCCGCGATAGGTGTTGTATTCTCTATCTCCAACAAGGGCCAATGCTGCGTATTCCCATTCAGTCTCCGTTGGAAGTCTGTATGAAGGAAGTAAAATTCCTTTTTCTACACCTGCATAAACATTTACTTCAGTGGTATCTTTTTGCATACGACCATTCTTACCAGTTAAACTGTCAATTTTTCCACCGTAAGTAGTTTCTGGACGTTTGAGGTATGCACCTGTACTGAACGTACTGTTCGCATCAACTTCTGTGTAACGTACATCTTCTTGAATGTAAGCTTCACGTTCAAGAATAAATTCATTTACGCGATCTGTTCTCCATTCGGCAAACTGAACTGCTTGTAGCCAATTAACTCCTACAACAGGATATTCAGCGTAAGCAGGGTGACGTAAATAGTTCGTAGTAAGTTCTTCAACATAACCCAATTGGTTTCTCCAAACCAAGGTATCGGGAAGTGCTCCGTTGTATAATTGTTTAAATTGTCTTTGGTCTTGTGGAAAAACTAAAGTAATCCAATCCAAGTATTCTAAGTACATGAGGTTGGTGACTTCTGTCTCGTCAATATAGAAGGACATGACATGTTGCTTGTTTGGAGAATTATTCCAATCGTGCATGACATCGTCTTGTACCTGTCCTTTTGTGAATGTTCCTCCTTCAATAAAAACTAAACCTGGACCAGTTTCTTGATCCTCAAATTCAACGTTATATTGAAATCCGCCTTTTTTTGAATTTATACCCCATCCAGTAGCTCTAGATTGATTGTTCTTCCCACAGGAAATAGCAATCAATGCTGTAAAAGCAATCAGAATAGCGTTTTTAGATAATAAGTTAATTCTCATAAATATTATATAAAGTACTCGTTTTTTTACTTAATGTATGCAATATACAAAATCTACTGTTGCAACTTGACTTTAAAGCTTTGTTTACGTGCAGATTCTTAATTAGAACGTTTGAATTATTAGATTATTATATAGGATCTCACTCTTATGCTGATTTTTTAAATTATTTACATACAAGATTTCCTTAAAAAAAGCGTTATGTAGTTGTATGATAAGAATTAAATGTAATGTAAAAACCTGTTTAAGAGTGGCTTTAGCTACTTTGGTTTATGTTGTTTGCACCTTAAATTTAGTTGCACAAGAACGTGTCATTACCACTGGAGTTCCCTTTTTATTAATTACACCAGACGCACGTGGTGCTGCTATGGGAGAGCAAGGGGTAGCAACATCTGTCGATGCTTTTTCACAGCAATGGAATCCTGCTAAATATGTTTTTTCAGAACAAAAATCTGGTTTTGGGGTGAGCTATACTCCTTATCTCAGCAAACTGGTCAACGATATTTTTTTAGCAAACATTACCTACTTCAATAAAAACACGGATCGGAGTGCTTGGGCAGCTAGTCTTAAGTATTTTAGTTTAGGCGATATTGTCTTAAATGACTTAGTTGCGGGTACTATTATTGAACAGGGAATTGAACGCCCCAACGAGCTTACCTTAGATTTTTCATACGCATTGTTACTCAATACAAAATATTCCATGGCGGTGGCAGCACGTTTTATACGATCTGATTTGAAAATCTCATCTGACCTTGACGCAACTTCTGCAAACACTCTTGGAATTGATATAGCGGGTTTTTATAAAAGTAACTTATTCGACTTTAGCGATAAAAAAGCGCGTTTGAGACTTGGGTTTAATGTTTCAAACATTGGTCCTCGATTGAAGTATGACGAAGGTGGGCAAAAAAACTTTATCCCAACGAATTTGAAACTTGGATCTGGATTGAATATCCATTTAGATTCGGATAATAAAATCTCATTTAATTTAGAATTCAACAAGCTATTGGTGCCCTCTCCAGTCGCTGTTATTAATGAAAATACAGGTGCGATAGATCGTTATCAGCAGCCTGATATTAGTTTTCTGTCTGGTATTTTTGAATCGTTCAACGATGCACCTGATGGGTTTTCTGAAGAATTAAAAGAAATCACATGGGGCTTTGGATCAGAATATAATTTTCAAGACGCCTTTGCTTTACGAGGAGGTTATTTTCATGAGAGTATTGAAAAAGGATCACGTAAATATTTTACTTTGGGTGCAGGTTTTTCTTTGAATTTTACAGCGATTGATATTTCGTATCTTTTTTCGACTTCTAAAGTTAGAAACCCCCTAGAAAACACCCTTAGATTCTCCTTGACTTTTGATTTGGCAAGCGCTCCAGTAACTGAAGCTGAAGAGTAGTCTTTATCCGTAATTTCTGTTTCCGAAGAAATCCATTAATTTTATTGTGATTTTAACAACTTATTGGCTTAATAAGCCCGTTTTTCACATTAATAAAATCAATAAAATATTGTATTTTTGGCGACAGATCAAAATTTTTTCAAATAACAAGATTAATGAAGAAAATAACAAAACAAACCTACATCGATTGGTATTCAAACATGCTCTTCTGGAGAAAGTTTGAAGATAAGTTAGCCGCAGTATATATTCAGCAAAAAGTAAGAGGATTCCTTCACTTATATAATGGTCAAGAAGCTATTCTTGCTGGTTCATTACATGCAATGGAATTGGGGAAAGATCGTATGATCACTGCCTATAGAAATCACGTTCAACCCATCGGGATGGGAGTAGATCCTAAACGCGTTATGGCCGAACTTTATGGAAAAGCAACTGGAACATCTAGTGGTCTTGGAGGTTCTATGCATATTTTTTCAAAAGAATTTAAATTTCATGGTGGTCACGGAATTGTAGGAGGTCAAATTCCCCTTGGAGCTGGAATGGCTTTTGGTGATAAATACAACAATACCGGTGGAGTAACACTTTGTTATATGGGCGATGGTGCAGTGCGTCAAGGTTCACTTCATGAAACCCTTAACTTAGCAACTCTATGGAAACTACCTGTTGTGTTTGTTGTTGAAAATAACGGATACGCCATGGGAACTTCTGTAGCAAGAACAGCAAGTCATGAAGAGATTTGGAAACTTGGACTTGGTTATGAAATGCCTTGTGGTCCAGTAGATGGTATGGACCCTGTTGCAGTTGCTGAGGCTATGGACAAAGCAATTAAGCTTGCAAGAGACGGAGGAGGACCTTCTTTCTTAGAAATGAAAACCTACCGTTACAGAGGACATTCTATGTCTGATGCACAACAATACCGAACCAAAAATGAAGTTGAGGAATACAAAAAAATAGACCCTATTACTCAGGTCAGAGATATTATACTCGATAAAAAATACGCAAAACAGTCTGATTTGGATGCTATTGAGGCAGACGTAAAAGAACGCGTTGCGGAATGCGAAAAATTTGCTGAAACTTCTCCGTATCCAGATAAATCAGTTATGTATGATGCCGTTTACGAACAAACAGACTACCCTTTTATAAAACATAAATTAAGCTAGATATGGCAGAAATCATAAACATGCCTCGATTAAGTGACACCATGGAAGAAGGTACTGTCGCTACTTGGTTTAAAAAAGTTGGAGATACCGTTAGCGAAGGTGATATCCTTGCTGAAATCGAAACAGATAAAGCTACAATGGAATTCGAAGCATTTCATGCGGGAGAATTATTGCACATTGGAATACAAGAAGGTGGAACTGCACCTGTAGACACTCTTTTGGCTATTATTGGCGAGAAAGGTGAAGATATTTCTGCTCATTTGAGCGGAGGTACTCCAGATGTTGCGGTTGAAGAAGCTGTTGTTGAAGCTGAAACATCGGAAGTCGTTGCACTCCCTAGTGATGTTGAAGTTATTACTATGCCTCGTTTGAGTGATACCATGGAAGAAGGTACAGTAGCTTCTTGGTTGAAGAAAGTTGGCGAAACGGTTGCTGAAGGTGATATCCTCGCTGAAATAGAAACCGATAAGGCAACTATGGAATTTGAATCTTTTCACAACGGGACTCTGTTGTATGTTGGAATTCAAGAAGGCGAATCGGCACCAGTTGATAGCGTATTGGCTATCATTGGAGCTAAAGATGCAGATGTTAAAGCTGCACTTGCTTCCCTAGACTCCAAAACAGCGCCAGTTGCTGAAACTCCAAAAGCTGCTGCTGCTGCTGTAGCTGCTCCTGTAGAAACACCAAAGGCTTTAGCAACTCCGGTTGTTGCTGTAAAAAAAGTTAATAACGGTAGAATTATTGCATCTCCTTTAGCTAAGAAATTAGCTGAAGAAAAAGGAATTGATATCGCTATGGTATCCGGTTCTGGAGATGGTGGTAGAATTATCAAAAGAGATATAGAAGGTTATCAACCAGCTGCTGGTGGAGGTGTTAGACCATTTGTGCCCTCTGGTGTTGAGTCTGTTGAAGAAATGGCAAACAGTCAAATGCGCAAAACAATTGCCAAACGTTTAGCTGCTTCGAAATTTACAGCGCCACATTATTACTTAGGTGTAGAGTATGATATGGACAATGCTATTGCGTTCAGAACACAATTCAATTCTATTCCTGATACTAAAATATCATTCAACGATATTATTGTTAAAGCAACTGCTTTAGCACTAAAAAAACATCCTCAAGTAAATTCAAGATGGTACGACGATAAAATCGTAAAGCACAATCATGTTCATATGGGAGTTGCTGTTGCTGTCGAAGATGGATTAGTTGTACCCGTGGTTCAATTTGCAGATGAGCAGTCGTTACCTCAAATTGGAGCACTTGTAAAGGATTATGCACTTAGAGCACGTGATAAAAAATTAACACCTGCAGAGATGGATGGTAGTACATTTACCATTTCTAATTTGGGAATGTTCGGAATTCAAGAATTCACCTCGATAATCAATCAGCCCAATTCTGCAATACTATCGGTTGGAGCAATTGTTCAGAAGCCCGTAGTTAAGAATGGACAAATCGTTGTAGGGAATATGATGAAGCTTACTCTTGCTTGTGACCATAGATCGGTCGATGGAGCTACTGGTTCACAGTTTTTACAAACTTTACAGCAGTACATCGAAAACCCTTTAACAATGTTGTTATAACATTTTAATTGATAAATAATAAACCCGCTTTCAGCGGGTTTTTTTATATTTAACCTGTACTATATAATTAGGATTAAAAAAAGAAAGTTGAAAAAAAACATCATCATAACTGGAGCAGGAAGAGGGATAGGTAGAGCTACTGCATTATTAGCTGCTTCTCAAGGAAATCAGGTTTATGCAATCTCAAGAACTATTGATGACTTAAAAGGAATAGAAAACATTCAACCTTTTTCTGTTGATTTAACAAATCCAGATGCTATTGCGTCATTTTGTAAAGAGCTCGCCACTACAGGAGTCTTAATTGATGTTTTAATCAATAATGCAGGGAAACTAGAAAATATTCCGTTCAAAGAAACTGCTTTCGATGTTTTTGAATCTGTATTTAAAGTAAATGTTTTCGGCTTGGCAGAGCTTACACGTCAACTTTTGCCAATGATTAACCCAAAAGGACATGTTGTAAATATCAGTAGTATGGGAGGCGTTCAAGGAAGCTCTAAGTTCCCCGGACTCGCAGCCTATAGCAGTAGTAAAGGGGCAGTGATAACCTTAACAGAGTTACTAGCAGAAGAGTTTAAGGAAACAGGACCTGCCTTCAATGCACTTGCCTTTGGTGCAGTTCAAACGGAGATGCTTGAAGAAGCTTTTCCAGGATATGAAGCGCCATTAAGTGCAGCTGAAATGGGATCGTATCTCTTGAATTTTGCATTAACAGCTCATCAATTCTATAACGGTAAGGTATTGCCAGTTTCTTCTGGTACCCCTTAATTTTATATTAATGACTGCAGTATTTGACTCAATACCCACCACGGCAATAACACAGGTTAAGCTGTATTTGTCATCATGGGATGTAGCTGTTAAAGTTGTTTCTAAAAGAAAAACAAAGCATGGCGATTATAGAAAAACCGTATCTGGTGCTCACCAAATAACAATTAATAAAGGTTCTAATCCCTATCGTTTCTTAATAACATTAATTCATGAGTTGGCTCATTTTGTAGCTTTTCAGGAGTTTGGTTATCGAATACAGCCCCACGGGAAAGAATGGAAAATGACTTTTCAGAAGCTGATGTTGCCCTTGATTAATCCAACTGTTTTTCCAGAAAGTTTACTGGCAGTACTAGCATTACACTTCAAAAATCCAAAGGCCAGTAGTGATACTGATTTTAAGCTAGTAATGGAGTTGAGTAAGTTTGATCCTGTTACTGATAAAACCTATGTCTTTGAATTAGAGGAAGGAACATTTTTTTCAATTCCAGACGGAAGAGAATTTAAGCTCGGAAAAAAACGTGTTAAGCGATTTGAGTGTGAAGAAATTTCAACGCGTAAGAAGTATATTTTCAGTCCACATGCAGAGGTTACCGAGATGAAAAAACGCTCATAAAATGTCGAGACACATGAATATGCTTGTAGCATATCCAAGTGCGGACGGACTCGATATTAATTGGATTCTTTGATGTAGATTTCTCTAATCTTTTTAAACATCTCAGAAGAGTAGACAAATTTTGTTACTGCTTCGTTATCTGTTTTGAAAATCTCTCGGTTGGTGCCTTCCCATTGTTTCAATCCATTTTCAAGAAATACAATCTTCTCTCCGATCTCCATTACCGAATTCATATCATGAGTATTGATTACGGTGGTAATTGCATACTCTTGAGTTATTTCTTGAATGAGGTTGTCAATCAAAATTGCCGTTCGGGGGTCTAATCCTGAATTAGGTTCATCACAAAAAAGATATTTGGGGTTCATTATAATAGCCCGTGCAATGGCCACTCTTTTTTTCATTCCTCCCGAAATTTCCGAAGGCATTTTATGGTTTGCATCTATTAGATTCACCCGATTGATTGCAGTATTGGCACGATCTCTAATTTCATCTTCATCAGCATCGGTAAACATTTTCATGGGAAACATAATGTTCTCTTCAACCGTCATGGAATCAAAAAGAGCACTGCCCTGAAAAACCATTCCAATGTCTTGTCTTAAAAGAGCTCTGGTTTTTAAATCCATACTTTTTAGAGATGTATTGTCAAAAACAATATCACCATCAGTAGCCTCGAAAAGACCAAGAACGCACTTTAAGAAAACAGTTTTACCTGAACCACTTTGGCCGATAATTAAGTTTGTTTTGCCTTTTTCAAAGATGGTACTAATCCCTTTTAGGACTTGAGTTTCTTCAAACGATTTTATTAAGTTATTTATTTGAATCATTCTAAGTGAGCAAAAGGTTCGTTACAATTGAGTTCGCTATGATAATGGCTACACTAGTCCATACAAATGAAGTTGTACTTGCTTTTCCAACATCCAAAGCACCACCTTTCATAAAGTAACCATGATAGGAGGGAATGGTAGCTAAAAGCATCGCAAACAAGAAGGTTTTTATGAATGCATATACAATGTGAAAGGTTTTGAAATCAAGTTGTAAGCCTTCAACAAAATCTGCATGAGACGAAAACCCACCACTTATACAAGCCAGATAACCTCCGAAAATACCCAAAGCCATTGAAATGCTTATCAAAAAGGGGTATAAGGTTAATGCAGCAATCTTTGGGAAAATCAAATAATTATAGGTGTTAACACCCATTACTTCTAGCGCATCTATTTGTTCTGTTACGCGCATTGTCCCTAAACTGGAAGTGATAAATGACCCAACTTTTCCAGCCATAATGATTGATATAAAGGTCGGAGCAAATTCTAGAATTATCGATTGTCGTGTAGCAAAACCAACCAAATAGCCCGGAAGTAAAGGGTTGTCTGTATTTATTGCAGTTTGAATGGCAACTACCCCTCCTACAAAAAATGATATAAAGGAAATAATCCCCAACGATCCCAAGATGAGATCATCGATTTCGCGGACAATTAAAATTTTAAGTACGTTCCACTTGGTGAATTTCCCAAAAGTTTTTTGGATCATCAATACGTACTGTCCAATATGAGTTAAAGTTTTCATTACTCAAAAATACATAAAACTTAAAATTAAAGTCCCAAATAGCTCAAAGGAATCTGATAAATCTAAGTTTCTTAGATCTGATAGGTGATGGCATTGATATTCATACCAGCACCAACGCTGGCGAATAAAACAACATCGCCTTTTGATAATTCATGCCCTTCTTTTTGACCTTTAAGAACCTGATCAAAGAGCGTAGGAATAGTAGCAACAGAACTATTTCCATGGGTTTCTATGTTCATTGGAAGAACATTAGCTGGAACTTTTTCTTTGTAAAGTCTGTAAAAGCGTTTCACGATAGCTTCATCCATTTTTTCGTTTGCTTGATGGATGAATATTTTCTTGAGGTCTTGAATTTGAGTTCCGGATTGATCCAAACACGCTTTCATAGCGTCAGGAACTCGGGATAGTGCAAATTCATAAACCTTTCTTCCGTGCATTTTAATGAACTGATCGAAATTATTTGTTTCATATGAATCGCCAAAAAATAACATATCAACTTCGTTGTTATCCGTATATGTTACAGATTCGTGCGCCATAATACCTCCAGAGTTTTCAGAGTCTTGAATTATGGTAGCGCCAGCACCGTCAGCAAAAATCATAGAATCACGATCATTGGTGTCTACAACTCTTGACAAGGTTTCCGTTCCAATAACCAAACACTTTTTTGCCATTCCAGCTTTTATAAATGCCTTTGCTTGAATCACACCTTCAATCCAACCGGGACATCCAAAGAGGATGTCATAGGCTACACATTTAGGGTTTTTTATTCCCAAAGCTGCTTTTACTTTAGATGCGACACTTGGGAGCGAATTGGATTGTTTTGATCCAAAGGGAGTATCTCCAAAGTTGTGCGCAACTATGATGTAATCGAGTGTTTCTTGGTCAATCTTAGAATCTGCTATTGCCTTAATGGCTGCATTGGATGCTAAGTCAGAAGAGTTTTGATCTTTGTTCGCGTAGCGGCGTTCCTTGATCCCTGTTATTGAACTGAACTTCTCTATTATCTCTGCGTTTTCAACGTCAAAGGGAAGCCCATCATTTGTTAAAAAACTATGGTTTAAAAAGTCGCTGTTCTTTTGGATTTGACTTGGAATGTAACTACCTGTACCTGTGATTTTTATATTTAAGGGATCGATCATATACAAATGTAGCAAAGTGCAGAGGTGGTTTGATCTTTTGCGTTAAAATCCTACGAAGTTCAATACTCTTTATTTGATGTAATAAAGAGCATTGAACTGAATTCTAAAACTTGGTTATTAATTGTTTACATATTCTTCGATAGGGGGGCAGCTGCAAATTAAATTACGATCCCCAAAGGCTTCATCGACTCTTCTTACAGAGGGCCAAAACTTATTTTCACGAACAAATTCTAATGGGTATAATGCTTTTTGTCTGCTGTATTCAAAGGACCAATCATCGGTAGTTGCCATCTGAAGTGTATGTGGAGCATTTTTCAAAACGCTACTTTCTGTATGCATTTCTTGTTCTCCAATTTCATGAGCTATGGCAATCATAGCCTCACAAAAGCGATCAATCTCTGCGATGTTTTCACTTTCTGTAGGTTCAATCATCATGGTTCCTGCTACTGGAAAAGAAACTGTAGGAGCATGAAAACCATAGTCCATTAGTCTTTTTGCAACATCAACAACTTCAATGCCTTTTTCTTTAAAGGGTCTGAGGTCGATAATCATTTCATGTGCTGATCTCCCTTTTTCTCCAACGTAAAGAATAGGATAAGTTCCTTCCAATCGTGCTTTGATGTAATTGGCATTTAGAATGGCAATTTCTGTAGCTTTCTTGAGTCCTTTTCCTCCAAGCATTTTGATGTATCCATAGGAAATCAAGCAAGCGAGTGCTGAGCCCCAAGGTGCTCCTGAGATTGAACTTATGGGATTCGATCCTCCAGTTGAAATCATTGGATTGCTAGGTAAAAAAGGAGCTAAGTGTTTTGCTACACAAATAGGACCAACACCAGGACCTCCTCCTCCGTGGGGAATTGCAAATGTTTTATGTAGATTAAGGTGGCATACATCGGCTCCGATAATTGCGGGACTTGTAACACCAACTTGTGCATTCATATTAGCGCCATCCATATATACCTGTCCGCCATTATCATGAATCAATTGTGTCATTTGTCGGATGTTAGATTCAAACACACCATGCGTTGATGGGTAGGTAACCATAAGGGCAGCTAAATTGTCTTTATGTTCAAGAACTTTAGCAGAAAAATCTTCCCAATCAATATTGCCTATAGCATCGGTTGCAGTAACAACAACCTTCATACCTGCCATGACAGCAGATGCAGGATTGGTACCGTGAGCAGAGGCCGGGATGATACAGATGTTACGATGATGATCTCCTCGATCGGCATGATAAGCTCGAATTACCATCAATCCAGCATATTCTCCTTGTGCACCTGAATTTGGTTGAAGTGAGGTTGCGTAAAACCCGGTAACTTCATTCAATTGTTCTTCGAGTTCTTTAAGGATGTACTGATATCCTTGTGCTTGATCTAAGGGTACAAAAGGATGTAGCCCATTCCACTGTGCCCAACTTAGAGGTAGCATTTCACTTGCTGCATTCAATTTCATTGTACAAGATCCCAAGGATATCATAGAATGATTAAGAGCTAGATCTTTTCTTTCAAGGCGTTTGATATAACGCATTAGGCTTGTTTCAGAATGGTATGAGTTGAAAACAGGATGGGTTAAAAAAGCCGAATTTCTAGTTTGATTCGCTGGAATTTTAGATTCCAAACCTGTTGGATTTAAATTCTTTTTTTGTTGGGTGTATTCTTCAAATACACCAACCAATTTGGCGAAACTTTTTTCTGTTACGGTTTCATTAAAAGCAATAGCAACATGATCTGCATCAACAGCAAGTAAATTGATTTCATGTGCTTCTGCAAGTGCAGTTAATCGAGTTGCATCGGCTTTGATCAATAAGGTGTCAAAGTAATTTTCATTGAGTTGCTCGATAGCAAATTTCTCTAAAATTGCCTCAAATCGAACGGCTTGCTGGTGAATTTTTGTTGCAATATTTTTAAGCTCTTTTGGCCCGTGATATACGGCATACATTCCGGCCATAACGGCAAGCAGAACTTGAGCCGTACATATATTTGAAGTGGCCTTATCTCTTTTTATATGTTGCTCTCTTGTTTGAAGCGCCATACGTAAAGCAGGTGCACCATCTAAGTCTCTGGTCTGCCCAATGATTCTTCCAGGAAGGTTTCTTTTGTAGGCTTCACGAGTAGCAAAATATGCCGCGTGTGGCCCACCATATCCTAGAGGGATGCCGAAACGTTGCGTTGTACCTACTACAGCATCTACCCCATAATTTCCTGGAGCTTCAAGCAAAGTAAGGCTTAATAAATCGGCTGCGACAACTGTTTTTATATCAAATTCTTGCGCTTTTTTTACTAATTCTGGGAGATTGCAAATTGCGCCGTGTTTTCCAGGGTATTGAAAAAACGCTCCAAAAAAGTCACTGTTAAAATCAAAAGTAGCAGCATTCCCTACCACAAGTTGAATTCCAATCGGTTCAGCTCTGGTTTTAAACAACGCTAATGTTTGGGGAAGTACATCTTCTGACACAAAAAAGAGACAGCTATTATTCTTTTTCTGATCCCGAGATCGAGCGGCAAATAGAAGCGTCATTGCTTCTGCTGCTGCTGTACTTTCATCCAGTAAAGAGGCGTTTGCCAATTCCATTCCAGTCAGATCGGTTACTACAGTTTGGAAATTAAAAAGAGCTTCTAGTCTTCCTTGCGCAATTTCTGCTTGATATGGAGTGTAGGCAGTATACCATCCTGGGTTTTCAAGAATATTTCTTTGAATTACGGCTGGAGTAATGGTTGGGTGATATCCCAAACCTATATAGGTATCAAATAATTTATTTTTTTGGGAAATAAGCTGTAATTCCGTTAAAAATTCATGTTCACTAATGCCATCGGGAAGGTTTAATCCTTTATTCAGAGCAATGTCTGTTGGGATTGTTTCACTCAGTAAAGTTGCTATAGAATCAGCCCCAATCACATCAAGCATTTGCTTAATTTCTACTTCGTTGGGACCTAAATGTCTCGATTCAAAAGTTCCATTCATCTTAAATAGTTATTTACGCAAACTTAGTTAAAATAGGGAGTATGTTTCTCTACTTTTTCAAGCTAAATTTGATAAGTTTTCAACTAAAGAAAGAGGGCTTTTTTTTTCAGATTTTTATATTGGATTCTAAGAATAATAAGGGTTCATCTGTGTTATTATTCAATAATCAACAATGACATATAAACAGTTTTGATACTTTTGTGCAGTGATACTACTTCAGCGTTTTTTTGATTTCTACCTTAAATCCAGCATTCATGTGGCTTTGATGGTGCTTTGTATGTTCGAGATAACCGGAATTGAATGGGGTGTCAACACGGTTTTATCGGAACGTCTATTCATTTTTTTCGGATCTCTATCGGCTTATAATTTTGTAAAATACTCCAGTCTAATCAAAGTTAAATTCAACATGAAATCTAAACGTTTTATTACGATCGTTTTGATGTCTCTTTTAAGTTTATTAGTCGCCACATATTTTTTGATTTTCTTTTCACAAACTAAACAGTATGTTGTTTTGGTAGCCACACTATTTTTATTTTTATATGCTGTTCCTGTAAATTCTTCAAGTTCAAATCTGAGAAGTGTGGGAGGAGTTAAAATTCATATTGTTGCACTCTGTTGGACTTTGATTACCGTTGTTTTACCCCTTATTGATGTTGCAGATCCAAAAGATATTTCTTTTTGGCTTACTCTGATTCAGCGGTATCTATGGATTATTTTGGCACTGCTTCCTTTTGAGATTGCTGACTTTAGTTCAGATGATAAAGAGCTGAGTACATTGCCACAGGTTTTAGGGAAACGGAAGACAAAGTTTTTGGGTTATATTCTAGTAGCACTCGTTGTGTTTATTGCCTTTTTCGGAACTGTAAATGCTGTATTGTGCTACCTTGTTATGATGTTGCTTTATGCTTTTTTCATTGCAAAAAGTACAGAAGATCAACATCCCCTTACAAATGCTTTTTGGGTTGAAGGGATTCCTTTTTTTGGCTGGCTTATCTTATATTTACAACATTAAATTTCACAATAATGGTTCGTTTATTTGTCTTGTTCGTTTTATTGCAAAGTAAAGTTGCAACCATAAAAGCTGACTTTTTTGCATCACAATTATCGTCTGAATCCATTCTTATTGATGTCCGAACACACGAGGAGTTTGTTGCCGGACACATCGAAGGTGCTATCAATATTGCTGTAACTTCAGATGATTTTGGTTCAATAATAAATCAGTTTCCAAAAAAAGGACCTGTTTATATTTACTGTAGATCGGGTAAGAGAAGTACTCGTGCTGCAAACCAGATGAAAACCATGGGTTTTAAAAAGATTGTTGAATTAGAAGGCGGCTATTTGGCTTGGAAAAAAATGCTGGCCATTTCTAAATAAGTCCAGCTCTTCTCAGCAAAGCTTTAGGGTCTGGTTCCGATCCTCTAAAACGTTTATACAGTTTCATAGGATGTTCCGTTCCGCCTTTAGAGAGTACATGATCGTGAAACGCTTGCGCAGTTTCTTTATCAAAGATTCCTTTTTCTATAAATAATTCAAAAGCATCTGCATCCAATACTTCAGCCCACTTATAGCTGTAATATCCTGCAGCATAACCTCCTTGAAAGATGTGAGAAAATGAAGTACTCATACAATTTTCTTCTATGCTTGGCGTGAATTGAAGCTTGTTGATTTGCTTTTCTTCATGCGCTTTTACAGAGGTAATTTCTGTCGCAAATTCGTCGTGGTAAGAAAGATCTAAATACCCAAAACTCAGTTGACGTAAGGTCTGCAAACCTTGTTGAAATTGTGAAGCGTCTTTGATCTTTTGAACGTAGTGCATCGGAATTGATTCTCCCGTCTTATAATGATGAGCGAACAAAGACAATGCCTCTTCTTGGTAACACCAGTTTTCTAGAATTTGGCTGGGTAGTTCAACAAAATCCCAAGAAACACTCGTTCCGCTGAGGCTACTATACTTGGTATTGGCAAGCATTCCGTGGAGTGCGTGACCAAATTCGTGGAAGAGTGTGGTTACTTCGTTGAAACTTAACAGTGCAGGATCATCATTTGTAGGGGGAGAAAAATTACATACAATAGAGATGTGTGGACGTTGACTTTTGTTTTGAGAACGATAAGAAGTCATCCATGCGCCACTTCTTTTTCCAGATCGTGGATGAAAGTCGGCATATAAAACGGCATGAAAAGCGCCACTTTCGTTAAAAACTTCGTAACAAACAACGTCTTTATGGTAGCCTTGAATTGCGTCCGATTGCTCGAAACGCAAGCCGTATAATCGCTCAACTATTTCAAATAGGCCTTTCAATACCTTTGGTAAGGGAAAATAAGGCTTGAGAATTTGATCATCAAAATCAAAAAGTTCTTGTTTTAGTTTTTCGGAAACATAGGACGTGTCCCATTTTTGTAAATCTGTTAGATCAAGTTTTTCCGAAGCAAAACGCTCAATTTGCTCCCATTCTTTTGTAGCAAAGGGAAGTGCATTTTGGTAAAGATCATCTAAGAATTGATTTACTTGAGAAGCAGATTGTGCCATGCGTTCTTCTAACACAAAATCTGCGTGAGAACTATACCCCAATAGATTTGCGCGGTCTTTTTTTAATCGAATTAGCTTTAGAATGACGGTTTCGTTATTGTTTTCATTGTCTTGAAACCCTTTCTTTCCAAATGCAAGACTCATTTTCTTTCTAAGCTCTCGATCATCTGCATAGGTTACAAAGGGCACGTAGCTAGGATAGTCTAAGGTAAAAATCCAACCGTCTTTATTTTTTTCTTTAGCTAAAGCCTCAGCTTGTGCGATGCTTGTTTCTGGAAGTCCATCCAGTTGTTTTTTATCCGTTAAATGAAGTTCAAAAGCTTGTGAATCGGCAAGGACATGTTCGCCAAATGAAAGACTCAATTGAGCTAACTCGGTGTCGATTAAGCGTAATTTATCTTTGTCTTCTGGCGACAAAAGTGCGCCGTTTCGAACAAAACCTTTGTATTCTTTTTCAATTAGAGTCAGTTGTTCTGGGTCTAATCCCAGTGTTTCTTTAATGTCAAAAATATATTTAATACGATCAAATAAAACCTTATTTAAGCGAACATCGTTCTGAAACTTTGTTAATAATGGAGCTGCTTTTTGTGTGACTTCTTGAAGCTCGTTGCTTGTTTCTGCACTGTTTAGATTGAACAATATTCCTGAAATTATTCCCAGTTGTTCTCCACTTTTTTCTAGGCTTTCAAGTGTATTCCCGAAAGTAGGTGTTTCTGGATTAGAACAAATGTGAGCAATTTCTTCAAGTGTTTTATTAATTTCAAGCTCAAGCGCAGGAATGAAGTTAGCGGTTTGAATTTGTTCAAAGGGAGCGCTCTGATGTTGCGTTTTGAAAACGCTGTTGAGGATATTTTTCAAAAGGGAAGTACGGGTTTTAATTTAGGTTTTTAGCAGAATCAATTACTTTGGCTTTCATGGTTTTCTTGTATTCTAGTATGGTTTGCTGAACCACTTTGTCGGAACTACCTAGGATTTGAGCCGCTAAGATTCCAGCATTTTTAGCGCCATTTAAAGCTACTGTAGCAACAGGAACACCACCAGGCATTTGAAGAATTGATAGGACAGAATCCCATCCATCAATTGAGTTGCTCGATTTTACAGGAACACCAATTACGGGAAGCGGACTTGTTGCCGCAATCATCCCCGGAAGATGCGCTGCTCCGCCTGCTCCAGCAATGATAACCTGAATTCCTCTTGTGTGTGCTTCTTGTCCATAAGAAATCATTTTCTCAGGAGTACGATGAGCAGATACGATATCGACTTCGAAGTCAATATTAAATTCTTTTAGAATGTCGATTGCTTCTTGCATTACTGGAAGGTCTGATTGACTCCCCATGATGATTCCGATTTTTGCCATTTTATTTTGAGATTACTTGTATTGTTTTTTTTACGTGTTCTGCTATTTTCCGTGCCTCCTCAAGATTTTCATTGATGATTGTCACGTGGCCCATTTTTCTGAACGGGCGGGTATCTTTTTTGCCATAAATATGGGGAATTACTCCCGGCATAGCTAAGATAGTATTCATCTGTTCATAATAAACAGCTCCGCTATGATTTTCTGCACCTACCAAGTTGACCATAACACCCGAAACTTTATTCTCAGTATTCCCTAGGGGTAAATCTAAGATTGCTCGAATGTGTTGCTCGAACTGATCGGTGTAGGAAGTCTCGATGGTTATATGCCCACTGTTATGCGGACGAGGTGCAACTTCATTAACAAGGATTTCGCCAGTTTCTGTTAGGAATAATTCTACCGCTAGAAGACCAACGTGTTTAAAAGATTCGGAAACTTGAAGGGCAATCGCTTGCGCTTTTTTAGTAACGTCTTCGCCTAATCGAGTAGGGCATAAGACATATTCTACTTGGTTGGCTTCGGGGTGAAATTCCATTTCCACAGTAGGATAAGCTACTACTTTACCTGAAGGGTTTCTGCAAACAATAACAGCAAGTTCATGCGTAAAGGGGATTAAATCTTCTGCTAAACAAACCACATCTGGAAGGGCATTTAATTTTTCTTGATTACGGACAACACTAACACCATTTCCGTCGTAACCCATTAATGCAGACTTCCATACAAATGGAAAGTCTAGCGAATTGTTTTGAACTGCAGTTTTGAGTTGCTCAAGATTTTCGAAATTTTGATGCGGTGCAGTTGGAATATTATTAGCTACGTAGAAGTCTTTCTGCGTGCTTTTGTTTTGAATCAATTCTAGAGTGGCAGCCGAAGGATAAACATGTACACCTTCTTTTTCGAGTTGTTTTAAAGCATCGAGGTTTACGTGCTCAATTTCAAAGGTAAGTACGTCTACCTTTTTTCCGAAGTCATAAACGGTTTGATAATCTTTGAAATCACCTACTTCAAAATAATCACAAGCTACCTTAGAGGGTGCCTCATCGCTAGGATCTAGAACATGTGTTTTGATATCCCATTTACGGGTAGTGTAGAGTAGCATTTTGCCCAATTGGCCTCCGCCTAAAATGCCTAAGGTTTTATGGGTAGAAAAAAAGGACATATTTTTTTTTGACAAAAATACGTATATATCTTTGATATCTTAATTTCAAACACAAAAAGCCCTTTAATTTGGGTATCTTTGCTTTTTTATAAAACTATTTGATCATGATTAATATCGTACTTTTCGGTAAGCCGGGAGCTGGTAAAGGCACACAAGCTGAATTTTTGAAATCGCAATACCAGTTGGTGCATATTTCAACAGGTGATGTGTTTCGTTACAACATCAAAAATGCAACTGATTTAGGAAAACTTGCCCAGTCTTATATGGATCAAGGTGATCTAGTGCCCGATTCTGTCACCATTAATATGCTCGAGGCTGAGGTAGAAAAGAATCAAGATGCCAAAGGTTTTATTTTTGATGGCTTTCCAAGAACTACTGCTCAGGCTGAAGCCTTAGATGCTTTTTTAAGTAAAAAAGAAATGCAGGTTACTGCTACGATTGCACTTGAAGCTACTGATGATGAATTGGTAGCGCGCTTATTGAAGCGAGGAGAAACAAGCGGACGTTCTGATGATCAGGATGAAGCTAAAATCAGAAATCGTTTTGATGAATACAATCAAAAAACAGCACCATTACGTAGCTTTTATACAGAACAAAGTAAATTTCATAGTGTTAATGGGATTGGAACAATCGATGAAATAACGGCTCGATTAACCTCCATTATTGACCGTTTCTAAAACCATACAATGACTGAAGGAAATTTTGTAGATTATGTAAAGCTAGCGCTGACTTCTGGTAACGGGGGAAAAGGGTCGATACATCTACACCGAGAAAAATATATTACCAAAGGAGGACCAGATGGAGGTGATGGAGGTCGAGGTGGCCACATTATCTTGAGAGGAAACCCGAATCTTTGGACCTTGTATTCGTTTAAATTCAAAAAGCATTTTGGAGCTGAACATGGAATGCACGGTAGCAAAAACAGAAGCTCAGGTGCTCAAGGAGAAGATGTTTTTATCGATGTACCTTTAGGAACAGTTGTTAAGGATACTGAAACTGAAAATGTGCTTTTTGAAATTACAGAAAAAGATCAAGAAGTGATTTTGGTTAAAGGTGGACTTGGAGGTCGTGGAAATTGGCACTTTAAATCCTCAACAAGACAAACCCCTCGATATGCCCAACCGGGGATGAAAGGTGTACAGCGTTTTGTTACTTTAGAATTGAAATTACTTGCAGATGTAGGTTTGGTAGGATTTCCTAATGCAGGAAAATCTACCCTTTTAGCTGCATTGACATCGGCTAGACCTAAAATTGCAGACTATGAGTTTACAACCTTAAAGCCCAACTTAGGAATTGTCCATTATCGTGATTACCGTTCTTTTGTAATGGCTGATATTCCAGGAATTATTGAAGGTGCAGCTCAAGGAAAAGGGCTTGGCCATTATTTCCTAAGGCATATTGAACGAAATTCTGTTTTGCTGTATGTTATTCCAGCAGATGCTAAGGATGTTAAAAAACAATTCGAAATTTTACGTTCAGAACTCCAAGAATTCAATCCAGAATTATTGGACAAACAATATATGATTGTGCTTTCTAAGTGCGATTTACTCGATGACGAACTTCGTGAAGCTTATGCCGAAGAAATGAATGAGAGTTTTCCGAATACTCCGCACACCATGATTTCAGCAATAAGTGAATATAATCTTCAAACCTTGAAAGATGAGCTCTGGAAGGTTTTGGCACTTGAAAATTCAATTGCGTAAATTCTATTATGCTTCGTATTTCAATCTTTTGTATTGCTGTTTTTTGGAGTTGGTCGGCTATTGGTCAAGAAAAAACGCCTTTTGCAAGTTACGATTTTTCCTCTGATAAAGTATATCTAGAAAAACGTTCAGCCTTAGCGAAAGAATCAAATTCAATCCCTCAGTACAATGCGATGATTCGTTTGGCTATAGCGTATAAGGATTTTGAAACGGCAATTCGATACTATTCTAAACGCATCGAAATAGAGCCAGATAATGCCGAGCTTCATTATCGTTTGGCAGGCGTTAATGGAATCCGAATTGATGAAATTAGTAAATTCAAAGCTTTACCTTATGTGTTCGCAATGAAAACTAATTTCCTGAAAGCACATCAGCTAGATCCAACGCACACTCCAACACTAACCGCACTTGTTCGGATTTACACCAAGTTGCCCGACTTCCTCGGTGGGGACATAGACAAGGCAAAAAACTTTGCAAAACTACTGTCTGATTTGAGCCCTACTGAAGGTTTATTGGCACAAGGATTTATTTCAGAATCTGAAAACAATACAACTCAAGCAAAAGCTCAATACAAAAGTGCTTTTGAACTTCTCCCTTTTTTAGATGGGTGTGAAAATTCATCTGTTAGCGGCTATTTTGAAAATAGAAGTCAAAACCTGAGCTATGAAATAGCCAGTATTGGACTTGCCTTTAGCTTGAGTTCAACAGCTTCTATCTGTGCACTTGAATATTACGTAGCGCAATTTGATGCTCACGATAATTTACCTAAAGAATGGGCGTATTACAAACTAGCTTTGCTTTATGAAAAGATAAACGAAAAAGATCAAGCCATTCAATACCGTTCTTTAGCTTTAGAAATTAACCCTACTTTTAATCCTGAATAGGATTACAATACAAAGATATACTCATGAAGAAATTCCATTTTATAGCCATCGGAGGAAGTGCCATGCACAATTTAGCACTAGCACTACAGTTCAAAGGTTTCGAAATTAGTGGAAGTGATGATGCTATTTTTGAGCCCTCAAAATCTCGATTAGCAAAGGCCGGTTTACTTCCACAACTTATGGGATGGTATCCAGAAAAAATTACTGATGACTTGGATGGAATCATTCTAGGAATGCATGCCAAAGAAGATAATCCAGAACTTCTAAGAGCAATGGAATTGGGAATTCGAATTTATTCCTATCCTGAATTTCTTTACGAACAGACGAAAAATAAAACTCGGGTTGTGATTGCCGGGAGTCATGGAAAAACTACCATTACATCGATGGTTTTGCACGTTCTAAATTATTGGGAAAAAGAAGTTGATTATATGATCGGGGCTCAACTCGAAGGTTTTGATACCATGGTTCATTTGACTCAAGAAAATGATTTTATGCTTATCGAGGGAGACGAATACCTTTCTTCCCCTATAGATCGCCGCCCAAAATTCCTTTGGTACAAACCACATGTTACTTTGATATCGGGAATTGCTTGGGATCACATCAATGTTTTTCCGACAGAAGAAAATTATATTGAGCAATTTGAAACCTATATAGACTCTATTATGCCGGGAGGTGTATTGGTGTATAACGAATCGGATTCTGTTTTGGAACGCATCACAGAAGCTTCTCGAAACACCATTCGAAAAGAAAGTTATCGTTTGCCAGAGTATTTCATCGATGCTGGGGTCACGTATTTGAAAACGGATGAAGGCGATTTGCCTCTCGAAGTTTTCGGCGAACACAACCTTTCGAATATAGCAGGAGCTAAATGGATTTGTCAGCTCATGGGAGTAGATGAAGATGATTTCTTAGAAGCCATAATGAGTTTTAAAGGTGCTTCAAAACGTTTAGAGAAAATAGGAGATAACGGATCATCCTTCTTATTCAAAGATTTTGCACACGCTCCGAGCAAGGTAAAGGCAACTTCAGAAGCAGTAGCGCAACAATTTGACCAGCATCATAAAGTGTATTGCTTGGAGTTACATACCTATAGTAGCCTGAATCCAGCTTTTATTGGACAATATAAAAACGCACTCAACGGAGCAGATGAAGCCGTTGTTTTTTATGACCCTGAGGCGTTAAAAGTTAAAAATAGAAGCCCTTTGAGTGAAGCGGAAATTAAAACTGCCTTTGGCTCTGAAAATCTTGTTGTATTTACCAATCCCAAAGCTTTTCAAGAATTTCTTTTTGAGCATCAGTGGAACAAAAGCATCCTCTTGATGATGAGTTCTGGAAACTACGGGGGTATAGATTGGGATGCTTTAAAAGAACGCGTTCTTAGCCTTTAGTTTGATGATTTTCATATAGGTGTTCGATGTGTTCGATCACTTGAGACTGACCGTCAATCAACGCTTGTTTCGCTCTCGATCGATCTTCTTTGTTTTTGTCCTGAGAAATTTTGTATTTCCCTTCCCAAGATGTAATCTCGATATGAAACCCAACAATATAATCTAATGCAGCCGCCATTCGCGGATTGTTTTCTTCTAAAACATAATTGGGGTTTGCACCTTCCAAGAAAGCTGTCATGGCTATTAAGCTATCCTTTACATCTTGTGCTGCTCTTTTAATTTGAATTTTTCCTCGCAAATGAACTTTAAAATAATTCCAAGTTGGTAGCTGTGTAGTACTGTATTTTGATGGCGAAATATATACTTCTGGTCCATGAAAAATGAGTTCTAAATCGTGATCCTTATCTTCGAAATGGCTGATTTGTGGATTGAACTTATCTAAGTGACCGACTAGCGTGCCTAAAGTTCCTTCGGGAGTATATACTAGGGGAATGTGGGTGCTTAAAATGCGATTGTTACTGGATGTGATTACAGTAGCTAGGGGGTATATTTTAACCAGTTCTAACGCATTTTTGTACTGTTCTTCTTGGTGGTGTTTTGGAGGGTAATTCATTATTAAAAAAGTTATATTTTTATAAACATTATTGATTTCAAAATAGCATTAAAGCGCTCTAAACCATCGTAAACCTACTTTACTATGAAAACGATTCCCTCCAAATTTACATTAAAAGACTGGTCTGTTGAAGAACGACCTCGAGAAAAATTAATCAGCCAAGGGCCTCAGCAATTGACTAATGCAGAGTTGTTGGCACTTTTAATTGGAAGTGGAAACCCCGGGGAAACCGCTGTACAGCTCATGCAGCGCATAATGGCTTCTCTTGATCATGATTTGAGTGCACTTCACAGAATTAGTTTAGATACCTTGCTGCAATGGAAGGGGATTGGTCCGGCTAAGGCAGTGAAAATAAAAGCAGCTCTGGAATTGGGGAAAAGAATTCAAGGAATACCATCACAAGAAAAAGTGAGTTGTACGAATAGTGCAATTGCTTATGATACGCTATTTGCTGTTTTATCCTACTTGGATCAAGAAGAATTTTGGGTTTTACTATTGAATACCCAGCATCATGTTGTAGAGAAAAAATGTTTGAGTAAAGGTGGAATTTCAGAGACTACAGTCGATATTCGACTGCTTTTTAAAAGCGCACTTCAATGCGGTGCAACAGCTATAATTGTTGCCCATAACCACCCTTCGGGAGTTTTAAAGCCAAGCACAAGTGACATTCAATTGACTCAGAAGATTAAAAAAGCAGGAGAAAATATGGATATAAAACTCCTAGACCATTTAATTATTTCTGAAAAAGGCTACTTTAGCTTTGCAGACGAAAAATTACTATAACTATGTTGTTGGTTTATACCCACAAAATCACCCCTAGACTTCGATATACTTTCAAGCATTTCTTTGAAAGTGTCCTTGGAATTAAAGTAGATTTCACAACGAAGTTAGAGGTTTTTATTGCTCAAAATGGACCCAAAATGAGCTATGCTAATGCTCCTTTAGGGAATGAGTTTTTTGTAAATTCAAATGCATTATTGTTTGAACAAGGGGCTCGTGATATAGAAATAACAGTTTCTCAATGGGAAGGTTTACCAGCCTTTTTCGGCTGCAGTAAAGATTCAATGCTTCCGTTCGATGTTTTTGCAGCTACCTTT
This sequence comes from Flavobacteriaceae bacterium, assembly GCA_018608425.1. GTDB lineage: Bacteria > Bacteroidota > Bacteroidia > Flavobacteriales > Flavobacteriaceae > Arcticimaribacter. The sequence continues at coordinate 31,794 of JABAZL010000097.1, read as the reverse complement.
TTTTTAATCAGCAGATACGAAGAATACCTAACGCATGTAAAGGATGATTCTGATCGGTTTATGAGCGACCAATGCCTTGCAGTTCAGAATAATTTTTTAGAATTACCTGTTATCGATTTATGGGCAAAGAAAACACTCGACTTACTCCTTCAGAAATTTCCGGAACTTGAACAATCTGAACAATCTACAGTACACTGTATACCTCTAGTTGAGGTTGCATCGGCTTATAAATACAAGCATAAATCGTTTCTTAGAAATACCGCTCAGTTTTTAATTTCACTAAGCAATTTTGAGATTTGGAGTATTGTAGAGCAAACAATGGTTTTGATGGGACTGTGGAAAGACCCGTGGAATAACTTCAATGCCTTTTTCTCTTTGTTTAAAAACACTCGTGTGAAGCCAAGGTTTTTCTTTCTGTTTTCTAAAATCACTTTTTATGATCAAGGGATTTCAATTTTCAACGATACGTTTCATTCTTTAATTAAATCAGTTGCAGATTATCATAAAGTTTCTTTGCTGGTTTCTACTGAAGCACGACAGAAAGTCAAAGTTTTTAAATCGGAATTGGAGCGTTTTGAAAGCATCATTCATAGAAACACTAAATTCTTGCGTTTCAACCGAGGAGTAACAACGGTATTCGATACCTATCGAAATGTTTTGGGAATGGAGCAGGCTGAGGACTTTAGTTTAGGTTACCACGATAGAATAGGATATCGAGCAAGTACAGCGGTGCCTTTTCGGTTCTATGACCTAGGAAACGAAATTGAAACCGCTTTGGTGCTTTATGCAGTTGTCGCAACTGAGGAAGCTTTACGCACATTAGATGTAAATACTGCTTTTAAAAAATTAGAAGACCTTAAAAAACAAATCCCAACTTCAACTGGAGTACATGTGTTTTCGGTAACAAATGCGATTTTTTCCCCGCATAATAAAAACACTTTGTGGAAGGAAGCCTATACCAACTATATTATAAACTATGATTAATTCGCATAAAGTCCAGCATATTTTCTTTGACTTGGACCATACGCTCTGGGATTTTGAAAAAAATTCTGGTGCAACATTTAAATCGATTTTCGAAGAATTGAACTTTGATTTTTCTCTCGAAGTATTTTTGGATTTTTATAATCCAATCAACCATTATTATTGGAAGCAGTATCGCGAGAATATGATTTCGGAAGTTGAACTCCGTTATTTGAGGCTAGAAAAAACTTTTGAAGCAATGAAGGTTTCCTTTACTCCATCTCTTCTTGAACGGGTTGCTGAGCTATACATTCAACAACTTTCTACACATACTGAGCTTTTCGAAGATACCATTTCGGTTCTAGAATACTTGAGTTCTAAATACACATTACACATCATTACCAACGGATTTGAGCACGTACAACAACGTAAATTAGAAAACTCAGGGATTGCTCGTTTTTTCAAAACAGTTCTTACTGCTGAAAAAATTGGGGTTAAAAAACCCCACCCAACTATTTTTCTGTCTGCAATGAAAACCGCTGAAGTTCTTCCTGAACATGCTATGATGATTGGAGATAGCTTAGAAGCTGACATCCAAGGTGCATTGAAATTGGGTATGCAAGCCATACATTTCAACTCCCACAAGGAAGCGTATCACGAAGAGTGTTTGATTATTGATCAGTTATCAGATTTAACTAATTTGTTGTAAAATGTTCGGATATGAACTACCGCTCTTTTGTCTAGTCTCTTGACTTAATGTATTTTTACATAAAATTCTAGTATGCAAATTCAAGATGCTCAAAAGGCCGTAGACGAATGGATCAAGGATCATGGAGTTCGATACTTCAATGAACTCACCAATATGGCTCAGTTAACTGAAGAGGTTGGGGAAGTGGCTCGAATTATTGCTCGACGCTATGGGGAGCAAAGCGAAAAAGAATCGGATAAAAATAAAGATTTAGGTGAAGAGCTTGCAGATGTTGTTTTTGTAGTTTTATGTTTGGCAAACCAAACAGGAATTAATTTACAAGACGCTTTTGATAAAAAACTAAACTTAAAAACCCAGCGGGATCATGACCGCCATCAAAACAATCCAAAACTTAAATAATACGGATGCTGCTACACATTAATCATCCTTCTCAAAATTGTTTGGGAAGTCTCAATATTACAGGTTCAAAAAGTGAAACCAACCGATTACTGCTTTTACAAGCATTGTATCCCGGATTAACGATCGAAAACCGTTCGAATTCGGATGATTCCGTCGCAATGAATCATGCGCTAACGACAGATTCAAACCTAATAGACATCCATCACGCTGGAACAGCAATGCGTTTTTTGACTGCTTTTTTTGCAACTCAAGAAGGGCGTGAAATAGTATTAACAGGCTCTTCGCGAATGCAAGAAAGACCCATTGGCGTTTTGGTAGATGCACTAAGAAAATTAGGTGCCCAAATTAGCTATGAAAAAAAAGAGGGCTATCCGCCACTTCGAATTTCTGGAAAAGCATTGAAAGGCGGAGCGGTTTCTTTACCGGCTAATATTAGTAGCCAATATATTTCTGCTCTATTATTAATTGCTCCGCATTTAGAAGAAGGGCTAAACCTAACACTAGAAGGAGAGATCACTTCCCTACCTTATTTGAAAATGACTTTGGCTCTATTGGAACGGGTTGGAGTACATTCTCAATTCGAAAACAAAAACATTAGAATCTCCCAACAAAGAATAATAGAAGACCAAACCCAAGTTGTCGAATCCGACTGGAGTTCGGCATCTTACCATTTCAGCTGTGTTGCATTGAGTAGTGCCGGCCGTATAGTTTTAAGCAGTTACCGACAAGACAGCCTTCAGGGAGACGCTGTTTTGATCGATGTCTATAAAAAATTAGGAGTCGATACGCGATTTGAAAATAATCAAATGATTTTAGAAAAAATCAATAATTTTGAATTGCCAAAAACCATTACATTAGACTTAGTTGAAGCCCCCGATATTGCTCAAACTATTGCAGTGAGTTGTTATGGACTGGGAGTTGCATGTGATCTTAGTGGTTTGCACACACTAAAAATTAAAGAAACCGATCGACTCATTGCACTAGAAAACGAACTGTCCAAACTTGGCGCCCAAATCCGAGTGACCGAAGATAGCTTGCACCTTAGTGCTGCTCAAGATTTTAAAGCCAATCAAACCATCGCTACCTATAGCGACCACCGCATGGCAATGGCTTTTGCGCCTTTGGCACTAAAAATTGGCCATCAAATTGCTGAAGCAAATGTAGTAACTAAGTCCTATCCTGATTTTTGGAATGACTTGGAAGCTGTTGGTTTTGAGCTTATTGAAAAATAAGTAGACGAAATTTCCCCATTTACTTGACAACCCCTATGCTGAGGTAGTATCTTTGCGCTTTTAATACCATTTTTTATAGGGTGGTATTGGAGTAACTAAACACAGTTTATCTATGAAATTATCTGATTTCGGTTTTACATTACCAGAAGAAAGACTAGCCGAGCATCCTGCTGAAAATCGCGATGAAGCTCGTTTAATGGTTCTCAATAGAGCTACCAGAACAATAGAACACAAACAATTTAAAGACGTTATTGATTACTTCGAAGAAGGGGATGTGATGGTTTTGAACAACACAAAGGTTTTTCCAGCCCGTCTTTTTGGTAATAAAGAAAAAACAGGAGCTCGTATCGAAGTCTTTTTATTAAGAGAATTGAACGAAGAACAACGTTTGTGGGACGTTTTAGTCGATCCAGCACGTAAAATAAGAATAGGTAACAAGCTTTACTTTGGTGAAGACGATAGTTTAGTTGCTGAGGTAATTGACAACACAACTTCTAGAGGAAGAACATTGCGTTTTCTTTTTGATGGTTCCTACACTGAGTTTCGCAAGAAACTTAAACAATTGGGCGAAACTCCACTTCCAAAATACATTAAAAGAGATCCAGAGGCTTACGATAAAGAACGCTATCAGACCATCTATGCTAAGAATGAAGGAGCAGTTGCTGCACCAACAGCTGGAATGCATTTTTCTAAACATTTACTGAAACGTTTAGAGATTAAAGGAATTGATTTAGCTGAATTGACATTGCATGTTGGTTTAGGTACTTTCAATCCAGTTGAAGTTGAAGATTTATCGAAACATAAAATGGATTCGGAAGAACTCATCATCGAAGAAAAAGCAGTACAAATTGTAAATGATGCGAAAGCTAAAAAAAGCAAAATCTGTGCCGTTGGAACTACGGTTATGCGTGGATTAGAAAGTTCAGTTTCTTCTATTGGTACTTTAAACCCATACGAAGGATGGACCCACAAATTTATTTTCCCTCCATTCGAATTTTCGATTGCCGACTGTATGATTACTAATTTCCATACTCCTAAATCTACTTTGTTGATGATGGCTTCTGCTTTTGCAGATCCTGATTTCATCAAAGAAGCATATCAAGTTGCCATTAAAGAAGAGTATAATTTCTATTCTTACGGTGACGCGATGTTGATCATTTAAATTCATAAATAAAGACGGTTTCTATGGAGTTGGCTAAAAAAGATATTCGAGCACTTTCTAAAGAAGCCCTTCAGGACTTTTTTATAGCACAGGGGCAACAAGCCTATAGGGCTGCACAAGTATATCAATGGTTGTGGAGTAAAGGAGTTCATGATTTTGATAAGATGACCAATCTTTCAAAAGACACAAGACTTTTGCTAGATACGCATTTTACGATCAATCATATTGCGGTTGATCAACAACAGCGGAGTAAAGATGGGACGTTTAAAAACGCCATCAAATTACACGATAATCGTATTGTCGAATCGGTACTAATTCCAACAAAAGACCGAACCACAGCTTGTGTTTCATCACAAGTAGGATGCAGTTTGGATTGTAGGTTTTGTGCAACTTCACAGTTGGAGCGTATGCGCAACTTGAATGTTGATGAAATCTTCGATCAGGTGGTTGCTATTGATCACCAAAGTAGAACATATTTCGATATTCCATTATCGAACATCGTTTTCATGGGAATGGGAGAACCCTTGATGAATTACAATAACGTACTAGGAGCAATTGAGAAAATAACGTCTCCAGAGGGCCTTGGAATGGCTTCAAAAAGAATAACACTCTCTACTTCGGGAATCCCAAAATTGATTCGTAAAATGGCGGACGATGGCGTTAAGTTTAATCTTGCTGTTTCGCTTCATTCTGCAATTCAATCGACCCGAGAAAAGATCATGCCGTTCTCTATTAAATTTCCGATTGATGAATTATTATCTTCCTTGGAATACTGGTACGAGGCTACACAGCGAATGGTTACGATCGAATTTATCGTTTGGAAAGGAATCAATGATAATCTAGAGGAAGTTAGAGCATTGGTTAATTTTTGTCGAAAATTTCCTTCAAAAGTAAATCTAATCGAATACAATCCTATTGGAGACGATACCTTTATGCAGGCTACAAAAGAAGCCATGTCGATGTATCAAAACAAACTAACAGCTGCTCGTATAATCAACACCATACGACGTTCGCGCGGAAAAGATATAGACGCAGCTTGTGGTCAACTAGCAAATAAAGCACTGAAAAACTAATTCTTTAACGAAGTTGTATATTAGTGGAGTATGAAAGTAACCGAGCAAATTAAAGATCCCATTTATGAAGAAATGGAGCACTTCGAACAAAAGTTCAGTGATTCGATGTCTTCTAAAGTTGCTCTGCTCAATCGAATTACCCATTTTATTGTCAATCGCAAAGGGAAACAAATGCGTCCTATGTTTGTGTTTCTTACTGCAAAGCTTTTAGGCGGTGGGAAAGTAACCGAACGAACTTATAGAGGCGCTTCTGTGATTGAACTAATTCATACAGCAACTCTTGTTCACGATGATGTAGTTGATGATAGTAATCAGCGAAGAGGTTTTTTCTCGATCAACGCATTATGGAAAAACAAAATCGCCGTGCTCGTTGGAGACTATTTATTGTCCAAAGGCTTGCTTCTATGTATTCACAACGAAGATTTTGATTTACTCAAAATAATTTCCGTGGCAGTTCGCGAAATGAGCGAAGGAGAACTACTACAGATTGAAAAAGCTAGAAACCTTGATATAACAGAAGAGATTTACTTTGAAATCATTCGACAAAAAACGGCTACACTTCTAGCTGCATGTTGTGCAATGGGTGCACAATCTGTTTCTGACGACAAAGAAGCTGTAGAGCAAATGCGTATTTTTGGAGAACTTCTAGGAATGGCTTTTCAGATTAAAGATGATCTTTTTGATTATGGCGAAACCAAAATAGGCAAGCCAACAGGAATTGATATCAAGGAACAAAAAATGACTTTGCCTTTGATTTATACACTCAACAATGTCTCTTCGAAAGAAAGAAAATGGTTGATTCATTCCGTTAAAAAATACAATACAGATAAAAAAAGAGTAAAAGAGGTTATACAGCTGGTGAAAGATTCTGGAGGGTTGGATTACGCCCAAAAACGGATGGAAACATATCGCACTGAAGCCTTAGATATTCTAATGACATTTCCTAAAAACGCCTATCGTGATTCTTTAGAATTAATGGTGAACTATGTCATTACTCGTAAACAATAAACAACTCAGTAAACGCTAAAATTTGATTTCTAAAAACACCATAGACCAAGTGTATGAAACTGCTCGTGTAGAGGAGGTAATTGGTGATTTTGTTGGTTTAAAGAAGTCGGGTACGAATTTCAAAGGACTAAGCCCTTTTACCCAAGAACGCAGTCCGAGTTTTATGGTCTCTCCTGTGAAACAAATTTGGAAAGATTTTAGTAGCGGAAAGGGTGGAAATGTAGTAGCTTTTTTAATGGAGCATGAGCATTTCTCTTATCCAGAAGCCATTCGCTATTTAGCCAAAAAGTACAATGTTGAAATTGAAGAAACGGAGCAAACCGATGCGGAGAAAGAAAAGCTAAATGAGCGCGAGAGCATGTTTTTAGTAGCCGAACATGCCAATAGCTATTTTAAGGAAACGCTTTGGGAAGCGTCGGAAGGGAAGGCAATTGGACTCACTTATTTCAAAGAACGTGGTTTTACAGACGAAACCATTAAGAAGTTTGATTTAGGCTATTCTCCACAAGAGAAAGATGCTTTTACAAAAACGGCACTTAAAAATGGCTTTCAATTAGATTTCCTTGAGAAAACGGGTTTGACAATTGTTAACGAAAGTTATCAGGTCGATCGTTTTCGAGGTAGAGTTATGTTCCCAATCAAAAGCCTTTCAGGGAGAGTCGTTGGTTTTGGAGGAAGAATTTTAGGAGAAAATAAAAAAACAGCTAAATATTTAAATTCACCCGAGAGTGAGATTTACCATAAAAGTAAAGTGCTTTATGGCATATACGAAGCAAAACAAAGTATAGCGAAAGAAGATGTTTGTTACTTAGTAGAAGGCTATACAGATGTCATACAGATGGTTCAATCTGGAGTAACCAATGTTGTTTCGTCTTCGGGAACTGCACTTACAGAGCTTCAGATTCGCTTGATTCAGCGACTAACCCAAAACATTGTAGTTCTTTTTGATGGCGATGCAGCTGGACTCCGAGCTTCGCTTCGTGGAATCGATATGATTTTGGCACAGGGAATGAATGTAAAGGTTTGTTCGTTTCCAGAAGGAGAAGATCCAGATAGTTTTGCCAAGAAAAATTCGCAAGAAGCTATTGAGCTCTTTTTTAAGGAAAACGCAAAAGATTTTATCCAGTTCAAAGCCTCTTTGCTCCTAGAAGATGCTGCAAACGATCCTGTTAAAAAAGCCGCCACAATTCGCGATATAGTTGAAAGTATTTCTAAAATTCCAGATCCGATTCAACAAGAGGTCTATGTGCAAAGTTGCGCACAACAGATGGAAATTTCAGAAAATGTTTTGTTCAGTGCCTTGGCACAACTTACAAAGAAAGCCCAATCCAACACCCGTAAAACTGCGCCCAAAGAAGAATCCTTTCGAGTTGTAAAAAACGAAACTCCACAAAATATTGCCCTAGATCATACTTTTGAGCTCGAGCGTCAAATCATAACAATCTTGATGCTTTATGGAGATCGAGAAGAAATCTTCAAAGATTCTATTCTTAGTTTTTCTGAAGATGAGGATATTCTGGAGGAGATCACAGAAGTGAAAGCAAAGGTGTTTGAAAAAATATTTTTAGACTTACAACAAGACGAGGTCGAGCTAGCAAATGCGAATTTCAAAACTTTATTTTATCTGTTGATTCAGCATTTCCAAGTAGAAGGTCAAATTGCGATTGATAAATTAATACCTACTCTTGACGGAGAGTTGAGTTCCTTGGTAAGTAATATTCTTATGAACGAAGATCAATATCAATTGCACGATTGGGAGAAGAAAAATATTTTTGTAAAATCCCGAGATAGTCAAGTACCTCAACTTGTAAATGAGACTATTTTAACGCTGCGAAAATTGTTGATTGATAAAAAAATCGAAGAGCTTCAGAATCAGGTGCAAGACAAAGAATTGCATCACGCTGAAATTCTAGAGGAAGTGATGAGCTACTACCAACTCAAGCAAGTGGTTTCTAAAAAATTAAATCGCGTAATCTAATTTCTAGAGGTCTGCTGGAATTTCACAGACAGGAATTGGCTGCATCTTATGCTGGTTTTGTCCATGTAGTTTTTTGTAAATCGCCAGGACTTCATTTTGTCTATCGGTGTTGTTTTCAGAAGTGCTATTCACGTGTTTCATAGCCCATTCCAATTCGTTGTAAGTAGCACCCATCTGATCTTCATCTGTGCGATCATCACCCCACAATCCGTCGGTTGGAGCAGCTTGTTGAATGGAATTGATAACCCCCAGCTTTTTAGCGAGTAAAAACACTTCTGATTTCATCAGATCAGCAATGGGACTAAGGTCTACTCCACCGTCTCCATATTTAGTATAGAAGCCAACGCCAAAATCTTCAATTTTATTTCCAGTTCCAGCAACTAAATAACGTTCTAGTGCTGCAAAATAATACAGTGTTGTCATACGTAAACGTGCACGTGTATTGGCTAAGCTCAGAAACTTATTCTCTTCGTCTGTAGTTGGAGGCAAAAGCTCTTGGAAACTTTCAAAAACTCCAGTCAGCGCCAGTGAATGATGACTTACATTAGGATATTTACTTTCGAGCCAAGCAATGTGTTCTTGAGCCCTTGATATTTGATTTTCTTCTTGATGAATAGGCATTTCTAGGCATAGTACAGGTTTTCCGGTTCGTGCACATAAAGTTGAGGTCAACGCAGAGTCGATACCACCAGACACACCTACTACAAAACCATTCATCCCAGATTTGTCCGCATAGTCGTTAAGCCATTTTACGATGTAGTCAATAACTTTTTCTGGTGATTTCATGTGTTTTAGCGATTTTTTGGATGTAACTTTGTATAAAATTAGGGAACTTATTCCGCACAAAAAATTTTTAGTAGCAGATGAATTCAAATTCGATATCATTTTTTTTAAAAGCGAGTTTTTGTATCGTTTTAATTGCCTTTTTCTCATCCTGTTCGGATGAAAATGCACTTGAGGCGGAAATTAACCTGATTCCTGTAACAATTGATATTGATCGTTTTGATCTGAAGTTTTATAATGCCACACCTGAGGAGTATGTCGAACTCAAAAAGTCATACCCTTACTTATTTCCTGAGCAATTTCCAGATAGTATATGGGTCAAAAGACAACGCGATAGTATTCAAACGCTTTTGCATGCAGAAATTAAAAATGTTTATCCTTCATTGGATCCTGTAAAAGAAGAGTTGGTTTCGCTTTATAAACACATTAAATATTATTTTCCACAAATACAAGATCCGCATATCGTTACAGTAGTTAATAATGTGGACTATCAAAGTAAAACAGTTTTTGCAGACTCGTTGTTAATCATCTCGCTGGACACCTATTTGGGGTCAAAAAACCCATTGTATGAGGGTATCCCAAACTATATTGTTCAAGATATGGAGTTCCCTTATATGATGTCGCATATTGTAGATGAGATAGGAACTGCCTTAGTGAAAAGCCCTGCAAACAGAACCTTACTTGGTCAGATGATTTATTATGGAAAGAAATTATACCTGAAAGATCTCTTACTGCCTAAGGCTTCCGATTCTGTAAAAATCAGTTATTCTCAAGAACAAATAGATTGGGTCCACGACAACGAACGCTATATGTGGCAATATTTTATAGAAAACGAATTGCTCTATAAGACTCAATCTTCATTATTTCTCAGATTTATTGAGCCAGCACCTTTTTCAAAATTTTATTTAGAGATTGATAACGATACTCCGGGTAAAGTAGGTCAATGGATTGGATGGCAAATTGTTCGCTCCTATATGGAGAAGAACCCAGACGTTACTTTAGAAAAACTCTTTGAAACTCCAGCGATGGAATTATTCAACCAATCAAACTATAAACCCGCAAAATAAAAACATGGGAAAACAAACCAATATATCCATAGAAGTAGCCTTAGATGAAAATAAGATTCCAGAAAAAATTGTGTGGTCTGCACCTGATGGAGGAGTAAATGAAGAGGAGGCGCAAGCCTTATTGATGTCCTTGTGGGACGGGAAAAATCAAGAAACCCTTCGTATGGATTTATGGGTAAAAGACATGCCTATCGATCAAATGAATGTGTTTTTTCATCAATCGCTAGTGACCATGAGTCAAACTTTTTTACGAGCAACTCAAGATGAAAAGATGGCGGCTACTATGAATGATTTTTGCGATTACTTCGCTGAGAAATTAAACATCGATCGCGGGTAAAGATTCTTGATTGTTGAAATCTTCGTTCAATTGAGCGATGTAAGCTAAGAGCTCATCTCCACCAGTTTTGTGTAAGGATGAAGTGATGAAGTGTGGTGGAGCTTCTTCCCAAGCATGATCAAGCATTTTCTGAATATAAGCCTTTGACTTACGTTCAACTGCCATTGGTTTTTCCTTGTCTGCTTTAGTGAAAACAATAGCGAATGGAATGTAATTTGTTCCAAGATATTCCATGAACTCCAAATCAATGGGTTGCGGGTCGTGTCGGATATCAATCAAAACAAAGGCAGAAACCAATTGCCTTCTTTTATCAAAGTAGGTCGTAATTAATTTCTGAAAAGCTTTTTTTGATGTTTTGGAAGTTCGTGCGTAACCATATCCAGGTAAATCGACTAAGTACCAAGACTTATTGATTTTGAAGTGATTGATTAGCTGTGTTTTTCCGGGTCTTCCAGAAGTTTTTGCAAGATTTTTGCGATCGCAAATAGAATTTATTAACGAAGATTTACCAACATTAGAACGGCCAATAAAGGCGTATTCTGGAACGAGTTCGTTTGGACATTTGGAAACATCCGTGTTACTGATAATGAATTCGGATGATGTGATTCGCATTGCTCCTAAAAGTTACGTTTCTTGAGCCACTCCAAAAGTTTTTCGTTGAATGTATCTGGATGTTCCATCATAGGAGCATGCCCACACTCTTTGATCCAATAGAGGTCAGAATCTGGTAATAACTTGTGGAATTCGTCGGCTACATTGGGTGGAGTAACTTTGTCATTTTCTCCCCAAATTAGACCAGTAGGAATGTGCATTGTTGGCAAATCCTTAGCCATATTGTGGCGAATTGCACTTTTGGCGATTGCTAAAGTCCGTATGAGCTTATTTCGATCATTAACAACTTCAAAAACTTCGTCAACGATTTCTTTGCTAGCTACATCAGGATCAAAAAACACTTCCTGAGCCTTGGTTTTTATGTATTCGTAATCACCTCTTTTTGGGTAGCTTTCACCCATAGAGTTTTCGTATAAACCAGAACTACCTGCAAGAACAAGACCTTTTACCAATTCTGGATGATTTTTCGCAAATACTAATCCAATATGGCCTCCAAGTGAGTTGCCTAGGAGAATGGCATTGTCAATTTTTTTAAAGGTTAAAAAGCTTTTCAGATAGTCCGAAAAAGTTTTAACATTCGTTTTGATTAATGGTAATTCGTATATCGGCAATTCAGGTATGAGAACCTTGTAGCCTTGCTTTGGGAAAAAATCTGCAACACCTGCGAAATTACTAAGTCCACCCATTAATCCATGTAGGATTACTATGGGTTGCCCTTCTCCAATTTCGCTGTATTTGAAATCCCCTTCTTCTGTAAATTTTTTTTCCATGCTAGATGTCGCTCTAGGTACTTGTGAGCCAACAAATATAGTTAATATTAACCGATTCACTCTTATTTATTTAACTCTTATAGCTCAAGCCTTTGCTGTGGTTGGGATTGGAAACTTATCAACAAAGTGGTATTAAGTGGAAAATTGTGGGAAATATATTTTATATTTGATTATTCAATTCGCAAACAATTAAGATGCAGCACTTTATTGGGACATATGAATGTAAGGCAGATACTAAAGGACGTATCATGCTGCCTGTTGCTTTAAAAAAGCAGTTGGCGCAGAATCTTGCAGAACAATTTGTGTTGAAGCGTGCTGTTTTTAATAATTGTTTGGAGTTGTATCCTATTCAAGAATGGGAGGCTATGATGGAAAAGGTCAATCAGCTCAATCGTTTTAATAAAAAGAACAACGATTTTATTAGACGATTTACGGCGGGAGTGCGTTTGGTTGAGGTCGACGCTACTGGCCGCTTATTGATTCCAAAAGACCTGGTTACGCATGCCGGTATTACTAAGGAAACGGTTATTTCTTCTGCTGTCAATATTCTTGAGATTTGGGATAAAGACCGTTATGAAGAAGCTATTAATGAGGCTACAATTGACTTCGGTGCTTTAGCCGAAGACGTAATGGGAGACAAAGATGGAGACCAAATATCATAATCCGGTTTTACTGGATCGAAGTGTTGCAGATTTAATTACAAACCCTGATGGCGTTTATGTTGATGTGACTTTTGGTGGTGGCGGACATTCAAAAAAAATATTAAAAGCACTTTCCGATAAAGGCAGGTTATTTGCATTTGACCAAGATCAAGACGCAGCTGAGAATGTCTTGTCCGATCCCAGGTTCGAACTGATTCAAGCTAATTTCAAAGACCTCAAGCGCTACCTAAAATTTTATGGTGTAAAAGAAGTAGATGGGATTCTAGCTGACTTTGGTGTGTCATCACATCAATTTGATGCAGAAAAAAGAGGTTTTTCAACTCGCTTTGAAGGTCGTTTGGATATGCGAATGGACCAGACTTCGGCACTATCCGCTTATGAAGTTGTGAACGATTATTCCGAACAGGAATTGATATCGATAATGAAATTATATGGAGAGGTAAAAGGAGCACATAAAATTGTTGCTGCCATTTTAGATCATAGAGAAGAAGAGCGAATCGAAACTACAACAGATTTGATAGCATTGATTAAGCCTTTGATTCCAGAACGTTTTTTGAATAAAATTCTAGCTCAAGTTTTTCAGGCTATTCGAATTGAAGTAAACCAAGAGTTGGAAGTGATCAAGTTGTTTCTTGAGCAAACGGCGGAAGTTTTGAAGCCTCAAGGGCGTTTGGTTTGTATTTCCTATCACTCGCTAGAAGATCGTCTGGTAAAGCGTTTTATCAGGGAAGGAGTTTTTGAAGGTGCAGCTGAGCAAGACTTTTTTGGTAATCGGTTTACGCCTTTGAAAAAAGTTGGCGGCTTGGTTATTCCAGATGAAGAAGAAATAAAGCAAAATAGTAGAGCAAGAAGTGCAAAACTAAGAACAGCAGAAAAAAAATGAAGCAACTACTGTCTTTCTTGAATATGGAATTTTTGGTCAAGGATGATGCTTTGAAAAATTGGCGTATGATTTTGTTTGTGTCTTTTTTAGCACTCCTGATCATATCGAGTGGTCATTTGGCAGATCGTAAGATTTTTCAAATCGCTCAACTCAATAACGAACTGAAAGAGATGAAGAGTCAGTTTGTTGAAAAACGTGCTTATTTGATGGAATTGAAAATGGAGTCTCGGGTTACGGAGTCGCTCCGCGAAAAAGGAATAAAACCAGCTAAAACACCACCATTAAGACTGGTGATAGAATCCAAAGAGCAATGAGTAGTACAGAGACAAAAACAATAACGAGCCGTTTTTACCTAGTGGTACTGGGCATGTTTGTCTTTGCTTGTCTTTTGGTTTATAAATTATTTGTAATTCAATTTTCTGAAGGCGATTACTATCGCGACTTAGCACAACAACGTACCGTAAAGAATTTTGTACTTCAGCCTAGTAGAGGTAATATTTATGCCGACGACGAGAGTTTACTGGCAACTACAGTTCCACGCTATGAAATCCGATGGGATGCAAAGGTTCCCTCTGAAAAATTATTTCAAGAACACAAAGATAGCTTGGCTATTCTTCTGGGAGCACTATTTGAAAAACCCAGCTCTTTTTATCTTCAAAAACTACAACGTGCCCGTACTAAGAAAAACCGCTATTTATTAATAGGTAGAAACTTAAACTACTCGACCTATAAGAAAATCAAAGGCTTCCCTTTATTTAGTAAATCCTCTATGCGAGGAGGATTGATTGTCGAATCGCGGTTGACTCGAGAAAATCCAATTGGAAAAATAGCAGAAAGAACCATAGGGTATGAGCAAAGAGATCCAAGTGGAAATTACTTGCGAGTAGGATTAGAGGGTGCTTACGGTCAGTATCTGAAAGGCGAGAACGGACGCAGATTGAAACAGAAAATCGCAAACGGACAATGGAAGCCGATAAACGATAACAACGAAAAAGAACCAACAGAAGGCTATGATGTTTACACAACGATAAACATCAACATGCAAGATATTGCTCATCATGCCTTGTTGGCTCAACTAGAAAAATTTGAAGCGGATCATGGGAGTGTTGTTGTGATGGAAACCAAAACGGGGAACATTAAGGCAATTTCTAATCTGGGCAGAACTTCGAAAGGGAAGTATTACGAAAAACTCAACTATGCAATCGGAGAAGCCCATGAACCGGGTTCTACATTTAAGCTTATGGCGATGATTGCCGCTCTTGAAGATAAAGTAATTCGTGCAGACGACTTAGTCGATACCACTGGAGGTGAGCTTACTTTCTTCAAGAAATATAAAGTCCGAGATTCTAAAAAAGGCGGCTATGGTATGTTGACAGCATCCAAAGCTTTTGAGCTTTCCTCGAATACAGGAATCGTTAAAATGATTTATGATAATTATAAAAACAAGCCTTCCAAATTTGTAGATCGACTCTATAATATGGGTTTACATAAGCCACTTGGACTTCCTTTTAAGGGCGAGGCACTACCCAAAATCCCCTATCCGACCGATGGAGATTGGGATGGTTTGGACCTGCCTTGGATGGCTTTTGGTTATGGTGTGTTGATGACTCCATTACAAACCTTAACCTTTTACAATGCTGTTGCCAATGGCGGTGAAATGGTAAAACCCAAGTTCATTGATCGTATCAGTAGTTTTGGTGAAGAGCCTGTAAAACATTTTAAAAAAGAAGTAATCAATCCTTCTATTTGTTCTCAAGAGACATTGAAACAAGTTCAGAAAATGATGTTCAATGTAGTTGATAAAAAATGGGGTACAGCACATAAAATAAAGGATAAGAATTTTTCTATTGCTGGAAAAACCGGCACCTGTCAGGTCGATTATACTAAAGATGAAACACAATATGTTTCAAGTTTTGTAGGCTATTTTCCTGCAGAAGCACCGCAATATTCTTGTATTGTAGTTATTCATCGTCCAAATAAACGTATCGGTTATTATGGCGCTACGGTTGCGGCTCCAGTTTTCAAAGAGATTGCACTTAATATCTTTAATACAACTGCTAAAAGAGTAGTTGTTCCGAATCAAAACCTTGCCACAAATGAATTTGCTTTCGACAAACTCGAAGAAACCTTGGTCGATCAAATAATCCCAAATGTAAAAGGTATGCAAGCCATGGATGCACTGATGTTATTGGAACGATTGGGACTGAAAGTGCAATTGAAAGGTAAGGGTAAGGTTAAGCGCCAGTCAATAAAGCAGGGGTCCAAAGTAAAAAGCAAACAACAAATTTTATTAGAGCTTTCATGAAAGAGTTAAAAGACATTTTATTTGGGGTATCGATCGAACAGACCTATGGTTCGATTGACAAACAAATTAGTGCCTTAGCGTATGATTCACGCGAAGTAACTTCAGACACTCTTTTTGTTGCAATAAAAGGAGATGCAGTTAACGGACACGATTATATCGAAGCTGCAATTATGCAAGGTGCTACTGTAGTATTGGTAGAAGATGAAGGTGACTATGATACGTCAGAAATAACCTTTGTTCGAGTAAATGATACACGGATTGCTTTAGCGGTTATGGCGGCTAATTATTATGATCATCCATCTCGTAAACTTGACTTAATTGGGATTACGGGAACCAATGGTAAAACGACTATTGCTAGTTTGTGTTTCGAACTATTTACGGTAATGGGATATGCAGTTGGATTACTTTCTACGGTTGCAGTCAAATATGGAACTCAAATACTACCAGCTTCACATACAACTCCAGATCCTCTTGCCATTAATAAGCATTTGAGCGCGATGGTTGCTCTTGGAATTAGCTCTTGCTTTATGGAAGTTTCTTCTCATGGAATTCACCAAGGTCGAATTCACGGGTTGCATTTTAAAGGAGGTGTTTTTACCAACCTTACACAAGATCATTTAGATTATCACGAAACTTTTGCTGCCTACCGAGACACTAAAAAACAATTTTTTGATTTCCTTCCCAAGTCAGCATTTGCATTGGTGAATATGGATGATAAGAACGGTTCCTTCATGGTTCAAAATACCAAGGCTCATAAAAAATCATATGCCTTAGAAAATTATGCTGATTTCCGTGCTCAAATATTGGAGCATCAATTTACAGGCATGCTTTTGAAGGTTGATTCTCAGGAGTTATGGACTCAACTAATTGGCGCTTTTAACGCATCTAATCTTTTAGCCGTGTATGCTGTTGCAATTTTGATGGAACAAGATTCACTTGAAACTTTAGCTGGAATAAGCAAACTTAAAAACGTGAGTGGACGTTTCGAAACCATTCAAGGGCCCAAGGGTTCATTGGTTATAGTGGACTATGCGCACACGCCCGATGCACTTAAAAATGTATTGAAGACCATTAATTCAGTTCGCACAAAAAACGAAAAAGTAATAACAGTTGTTGGTTGTGGTGGAGATCGTGATCAAGGTAAAAGACCAAAAATGGCAGCTATTGCCGCACAGATGAGCGATCGTGTTGTTTTTACATCAGATAACCCGCGATCAGAAAGTCCAGAGCAAATAATCTCCGATATGGAGGCAGGAGTAGCACCAGAAGATTATAAAAAAACATTGCGAATTAGCGATCGCAAAGAGGCGATCAAGGCTGCTTGCATGCTTTTGTCTGATAAGGATATTTTACTTGTAGCAGGCAAAGGGCACGAAGCGTATCAAGAAATAAAAGGGGTAAAAACGCAGTTTGACGACCGTCAGATTGTACAAGAAATATTATTGAAATTATTCTAGTATGTTATATTATTTATTTGAGTATTTAGAGAATCAGTATCAACTCCCTGGGGCAAGCCTTTTTCAGTTTTTGTCTTTTCGGGCGGCGCTTGCGGTACTCGTGTCTTTGATGTTTTCTACTCTTTTTGGTAAAAAAATAATAGAATTTCTAAAGCGCAAGCAAATAGGAGAAACTGTTCGTGAGTTAGGACTTGACGGGCAAGCTCAAAAATCAGGTACTCCTACGATGGGTGGTATTATTATCATAATCAGCACCCTGATTCCAGTTCTCTTGATTGCACAACTACAAAACATCTACATACTTCTGCTGATTTTTACAACTCTCTGGATGGGGGCAATTGGTTTTTTAGATGATTACATTAAAATTTTCAGAAAAGATAAAGAAGGGTTAAAGGGGATTTTCAAGGTTATTGGTCAGGTTATTTTGGGAATCGTTGTTGGTTCAACTTTATATTTTCATTCAGAAGTCACGGTACGTTTAGAACAAGCCAGTGTTCTTGTGGAGCAGGGGATAGAGCGCTCGTCGAAAGATGATAAGTCGACCTTAACTACCATTCCATTTTTAAAAAACAATGAGTTTGATTATGCAGATTTGATCGATTGGATTCCGAATGCTGCTCCATATTCGTGGTTGGTATTCATTCCTTTTGTTGTTTTTATTGTTACTGCTTTCTCAAATGGCGCCAATCTAACTGATGGAATTGACGGACTGGCTGCTGGTAGCTCTGCGATAATGGTTTTTACCTTAGGTGTTTTTGCATGGGTTTCTGGGAATGTTATTTTTTCGGACTACCTCAATATTATGTATATCCCTAATGCGGGTGAGATTACCATTTTTGTTGCCGCTTTCTTGGGCGCATTAATTGGATTTTTGTGGTACAATACTTTTCCGGCTCAGGTTTTTATGGGCGATACAGGAAGCCTCACAATAGGAGCCATCATTGCCGTAATTGCTCTGATGATTAGAAAAGAATTATTACTTCCGCTTTTGTGTGGAATTTTTGTCATAGAGAATTTATCTGTTGTTCTTCAGGTAGGGTATTTTAAATACACCAGAAAGCGAACAGGAGTTGGAAAGCGTATTTTCCTGATGGCACCTTTACATCATCATTACCAAAAGCTGGGCTATCATGAAAGTAAAATTGTTTCTCGTTTTTGGATTATAGGAATCCTCTTGAGTGTCTTAACCATTGTAACCCTTAAAATCCGATAATGTCTGAAAAGCTAGTCATATTAGGTGGGGGTGAAAGCGGGATTGGATCTGCGGTTCTGGGGGTGAAACAAGGCTTCGATGTTTTTGTTTCTGATGCAGGAACTATCGCACAAGAAGTACAGAAGGAATTAAATCAACTTGGTGTTTCTTTTGAAGAGGGCGGGCATGATCTG
The DNA here is from genome assembly GCA_018608425.1 of Flavobacteriaceae bacterium. Lineage (GTDB taxonomy): Bacteria > Bacteroidota > Bacteroidia > Flavobacteriales > Flavobacteriaceae > Arcticimaribacter. The sequence goes on along the minus strand of JABAZL010000097.1, from coordinate 13,011 downwards.
GATGTTATTCTAAAAGCTTCTTTGGTGATGAAAAGCCCCGGGATTCCAGATCATATTGATTTGATTCAACAGATTCGCTCTTCGGACATTAAAATTGTTTCCGAAATTGAATTTGCGAGCCAGTATACTGATGCAACATTAATTGGTATAACAGGTAGTAACGGAAAAACAACAACAACTCTTTTGACGCATCACCTTTTGAAGGAGTCAGGCTTAAACGTTGGAGTTGCGGGTAATATTGGTTATAGCTTTGCTCGTCAGGTGGCAGAATCTGATCGAGAAGTATATGTTTTGGAAATCAGCAGTTTTCAGTTAGACGATATTCATAAGTTTCAGCCCGAAGTTTCGGTTATTACGAACATTACTCCCGATCATTTGGATCGGTATCAAAATAATTTTTCAAAATATATAGCGTCTAAAATGCGCATCATTGAAAATCAAACAACCAATCAATTTTTAGTTTTCAATGCCGAAGATCCAGTATTGGTAGAGGCGTTGAATGGATGTTCTTCAAAAGTTAAAACAATTCCTTTTGGGTTTGTAAAACCAGATCACGAGGGAGTTTATGCTACAAATGATCAAATAATTGTACAACAAGATAATTCAAACACGATGATACAAACAACACATTTCCAACTTCAAGGAAGGCACAATTTACTTAATGCTATGGCTGCGGTTTCTGTTGCTCGACTTTTGAAGGTAAGTAAAGATTCTATTCGTGAAAGTTTAATGAGCTTTAAAGGAGTGCCCCATCGATTGGAGCAGTTCTTGAGAATCCAAAATGTAAATTACATTAACGATTCTAAAGCTACCAATGTCAATGCAACCTTCTATGCGCTGGATAGTGTGAAGTCGCAAACGGTTTGGATTGCTGGTGGAATAGATAAGGGTAATGACTACAGTGCATTATTGCCTTTGGTTCGAGAGAAGGTGAAGGCAATTGTATGTTTGGGTATCGATAATAAAAAACTTCTAGCAGTTTTCGGCCCCGTTGTCGATATTATAGTTGAGACGCAATCGATAGATGAGGCTGTAAAAATTGCACACAAAATTGCAGACAAAAAAGAAACGGTTTTGTTATCGCCTGCTTGTGCAAGTTTTGACTTATTTGAGAATTACGAGGATCGTGGAAATCAATTTAAACAAGCAGTTCAGAAATTATAATGAATAAAAAATATAACCTGCTTAGTGGAGATTTAGTGTTGTGGGGTATTCTTGCTCTATTGGCGCTGTTCTCATTTTTTCCTGTATTTAGTGCAAGTTCAAACCTTGCTTATGTCGTAGGAAAAGGTACTCCTTGGGAGTACTTGTTTAAGCATATGGTTATTTTGATTTTTGGCTTTGGTTTTATGATTGGAGTGCATAAAATTCCATATCAATATTTCAAAGGTATTTCAGTTTTACTATTACCTGTCGTAATCCTTTTGTTGCTTTATACAGCTACTCAAGGAACGGTTATAGACGGGGCTAATGCAAGTCGATGGATCCGAATCCCTTTCGTTGGTTTGAGTTTTCAGACATCCACATTGGCAGCTGTTGTACTTATGGTTTATGTTGCACATTATCTGTCAAAAAACTTTGAGGCTCCGCAAACGTTTAAGGCTTCTATTTTGCCTCTGTGGCTTCCGGTTTTTGTTGTGGTAATGCTTATTCTGCCATCCAATTTATCTACAGCTTTACTGATTTCGGTAATGGTTTTTATGTTGGCATTTTTAGGTGGTTATCCCCTAAAATATCTTGCGCTAATTGTTGGAAGTGGACTTCTCATTCTTGCATTATTTGTTTTATCAGCAAAGGCATTTCCTGATTTCATTCCGAATCGAGTAGACACTTGGATTAGCCGAATTGAAAGTTTTAGCCAACCCAGTAATGCAGGAGTAGATAACTACCAGGTAGAGCGAGCAAAGATTGCAATTGCTACTGGCGGTGTTACCGGTTTAGGTGTTGGTAAAAGTGTAATGAAGAATTTTTTACCCCAAAGTAGCTCGGATTTCATCTATGCAATTATTGTAGAGGAGTTTGGTCTTGTTGGCGGAATTGCTTTGATATTTTCTTACCTCCTAATCCTTTTTAGGATTGTGGTCATAGCGCATCGGACACCAACCGTTTTTGGGAAATTGGTGGTTATTGGTGTTGGAGTGCCTATTATTTTTCAAGCACTGATAAATATGGGAGTTGCAGTTCAGATTTTACCCGTAACAGGGCAAACTTTACCGATGGTGAGTAGTGGTGGTACTGCAGCTTGGATGACTTGTATTGCCTTTGGAGTGATCTTGAGCGTGAGTGCTGCTCATTATAAAAAAGAAGACGAAGGTCAGAAAACAGAACCTTCTCAGGAAGATAACCCTTTAGCTATTTTAAGTGAAGCCTTATAGATTCATCATATCAGGAGGAGGAACCGGTGGACATATCTACCCAGCAATTGCTATTGCTGATGCTTTGAAGTCAACCTACTCAGATGCAGAATTTTTATTTGTGGGTGCCTATGGGAAAATGGAAATGGAAAAAGTGCCTAAAGCAGGGTATCCGATTAAAGGGATTTGGATAGCTGGACTACAACGCGGTTCATTTTTAAAGAATATTTTGTTTCCGTTGAAATTAGTTGTTAGTTTTTTTCAATCCATATTTATTCTTTTGTGGTTTCGACCCAATTTTGCAATTGGCACTGGTGGTTTTGCGAGCGGACCAATTCTTTTTATCGCCCATTATTTAAAAATTAAAACCCTAATTCAAGAACAAAATTCTTTTGCAGGAATAACAAATAGAGCCCTGTCTAAAATTGTCGATGTTGTGGCTGTAGCTTTTGAGGGTATGGATCGTTTTTTTCCGAAAAACAAAATCATATTAGCAGGTAATCCAGTACGAGAGGCGTTACTTGATGTCGAAAATAAAAAGGCTGAAGCTCTTTTATATTTTAAATTAAACCCATCAAAAAAAACAATCGTCATTTTAGGGGGTAGCCTAGGAGCCAAAAAAATAAATGAAACCATAGCAGCACATTTGCCTTTGTTTTCGGAGTTAGGAGTTCAGTTGATTTGGCAATGCGGAAAATTGTATTTCGATCAGTTTAAAGAATACAATGAACAGGATAATGTTCAAGTTTATGAATTCATTCAAGAAATGGATTTGATTTATGCCGCAGCTGATGCGCTTATTTCTCGTGCAGGTGCGAGTTCTATTTCGGAGCTGGCTTTGGTAGGAAAACCTGTATTGTTAATTCCTTCTCCTAATGTTGCGGATAATCATCAGTATCATAATGCTTTGGCGTTATCGAAAACGGGTGGGGCCTTAGTGCTTTTGGAGCAAGATATAGAAAGTCAATTTCAAGAAGTTTTAGGTCAACTTTTGGTTATTAATGAAGATGACGTTAAGGAGGATTTCAACAAGTTTGCGCGGCCAAACGCAACCCAAAATATTGTACAGAAAATTAAAAATGAATTAGAATCCTAGTGAAATTTAAAGAGCATACATATTATTTTATTGGTATTGGTGGCATTGGAATGTCGTCGATTGCTCGTTACTTGTTTTTACAAGGAGCATCGGTTTTTGGGTATGACAAAACGAGATCAGCAGTTACGAACTCTTTAGAGGAACTGGGTGTAACTATTGTCTATGATGCGGCGGTAACTGCTTTGCCTGCTGCTGTTTCTTCTAAAGAATCGCTTGTAGTGTATACTCCTGCAGTATCGGAAGAGCATCCACAGCTTAACTTTTTTATTAAGCAAGGAAACAAAGTAGTCAAGCGCGCAAAGCTACTTGGTGATTTAACACGAGACACCATCTGTTTGGCGGTGGCCGGAACCCATGGCAAGACCACGACAACAGCAATTTTAACACATTTATTTGAGCAATCAAACGCATCGTACACTGCTTTTGTTGGAGGAATTTTTCAAGACTCTAAAACCAATATGATGTCGCGTGGGAGTATGTATACCCTGGTTGAGGCAGATGAATTTGACCGTTCTTTTTTACATCTTAGTCCAACTATTGCTTGTATTACCTCTATGGATGTAGATCACTTGGATGTGTATAGCGATGCTGCTAGTTTACAAGATGCGTACAAAGAATTTGCAAGCCAAGTGAAAGGCTTTTTGTTTGTTGAGAGAAATATCCCGTTGAAAGGAATTACGTATAGTGTTTCGGAGGAAGCAGATTTTTATATCGATGGTATTAGACCTGACGCTTCAGGATCTTATTTTGATCTGCATACACCCGATGGAGTTTATAGAAATCAATTCTTGAATCAATTGGGAATGCACAATTTGTCTAATGCACTTGTAGCTTTAGCGATGGCTTCGAAGGCAGGCCTTTTGGTTGAAGATTTGGTCAAGAGTTTAGCTTCTTTCCCTGGGGTTGAAAGACGCCTTCAGGTTTTGATTAATGAGAAAAATAGGGTTTTGATTGATGATTATGCACATCATCCAACGGAGATAAAAGCGGTGTATGAAACTTTAAAATTAAGCTTTCCTGCAGATGAGAAATGTGTTGTTTTTCAGCCACATTTATTTTCACGTACACAAGATTTCATGACTGACTTTGCAACTACCCTCTCGCTATTCGATCGGGTATTGCTTTTGGATATATATCCTGCGCGTGAGTTGCCTATTGAAGGAGTTTCTTCGGGCGCTCTTAAAGAATTGATTTCTGGGCCTTCGGTAGAATTGATAACGAAAAAAGAATTGGCGAATAGGTTGAGTTCGGTTGATGAACGCATTATTGTGCTTTTAGGAGCTGGTGATATCGGCGTAGAAGTTGAAGGAATTAAACATAAATTATTGTATGATGAAGCTCTATAAGTATGGCGGTTTAGTTTCGATACTGACCTTGGTTGTTGTTGCTGTTGTTTTTGCGCAGTGGAGAAACGATCAACGAAAAATAGAGCGCGTCGAAGTTTCTTTTGCTGAAAATCGACATGATTTTTTAGATGTTGAAACGGTTAATAAATTGTTAATACTAAACCAAGAATTGTCCACTATTGGTGTAAAAGATACCCTAGCTTTGAGTAGTATTGAAGCAGGCTTGGAAGCTTATGCTGTTGTTTGGAATGCAGAGGTATTCACCTCTCCTTCGAGGGTGTTGACAGTCAGTGTTAAAGAGCGAATTCCTTTGTTAAGGATTATTGGTAACGAAACCTATTATGTGGATATTGAGGCTGTGAAAGTTCCGCTTTCGGATCATTTCACTGCACATGTTCCACTTTTTTTTGGAACTCCAAGTGAGAAACAAACAGAAGCATTGGTTGGTTTTATGCAAAAAATAAATGCGGATGATTTTTTAAAGAAAGAAATCGTTCAAATTGAAGATCAAGATGGAGGTTATTTGTTGAAAATACGTTCCTATGATTTTATTATTGAGTGGGGTGAGTTTACCTCTTTTGAGCAAAAGGCAGTTAAATTAAAAACATTGTGTAAGTATTTGGATGCTGTCAAAGAGAAGCCAGATTTTACAAGAATAAATTTAAAATACAATCAGCAAGTAATTGCATCAAGTTAATCCGTTATGAATAGTAAAAACATATCCGTAGGGTTAGATATTGGAACTACAAAGATCGTTGCCATGGTTGGGCAAAAGAATGAATACGGTAAAGTAGAAGTTCTTGGCGTTGGTAAGTCTAAAAGCTTAGGTGTCCATCGTGGTGTAGTGAACAACATAACCCAAACCATTCAGTCCATTCAGACGGCTGTTACAGAAGCAGAAGCAAAAGCAAATGTTTCTATTGATGAAGTAATTGTTGGCATCGCTGGGCAGCACATTCGAAGCCTTCAGCACAGTGATTATATCACGCGTGAAAATGCCGATGAAGTAATTGATGAAGATGACATTGATCGACTAATCAATCAGGTTCATAAACTCGTTATGCTTCCCGGGGAAGAGATTATTCATGTGCTTCCTCAAGAATTTAAGGTCGACGGACAGGCTGAAATAAAAGAACCTATTGGAATGTATGGCGGACGCTTAGAAGCAAACTTCCATGTGGTAGTAGGTCAAGTTTCTTCGATCAGAAATATTGGGCGATGTATTAAAAGTGCCGGATTAACCATGGGTAAAGTTACCTTAGAGCCCATTGCATCTTCTGATGCGGTTCTAAGTCAAGAAGAAAAAGAAGCTGGGGTTGCCTTGATCGATATCGGTGGAGGGACTACTGACTTAGCTGTTTTTAAAGACGGTATCATCCGTCATACAGCTGTAATTCCTTTCGGAGGAAACGTCATTACCGAAGATGTTAAAGAAGGTTGTTCTATTATTAATAAGCAAGCAGAACTTTTAAAAGTAAAATTTGGTTCAGCTTGGCCAGGTGAAAATAAAGAAACCGAAATTGTTTCTATACCCGGACTAAGAGGAAGAGAACCTAAAGAAATTTCTTTGAAAACACTTTCAAAAATCATCAATGCTCGTGTTATTGAAATTATTGAACAAGCTTTTTTAGAGATTAAAAATTACGGTCACGAAGACCCGAAGAAAAAACTCATTGCAGGAATTGTACTTACAGGTGGTGGAAGTCAACTCAAACACCTTAAGCAGTTGGTAGAATATATCACCGGGATGGATACGCGTGTAGGATATCCAAACGAGCATTTGGCTGGAGATTCTGATCCACAAACAACTAGCCCTACATTTTCAACTGCAGTTGGTTTGCTTATGAATGCACTTGAGAACGCACCGACTCATGATGAAGCCGATCTTGCAGAAGAAGTGAATTCAGAAGAAGAGGGGGTGAGTAACGAAATAGACACGCAACTTCCTTTGGGAAGGAAATCCATTTTTGAAAAATGGACGGATAAGTTTAAGGAATTTTTGGATAAAGCATAATTAAAATTTAAAGTACATGGACACATTTACAACAGGTATAAATTTTGATCTCCCCAAAAACAAGAGCAATGTCATTAAGGTCATTGGAGTTGGAGGGGGTGGAAGCAACGCAATCAATTATATGTTCCAACAAGGGATTATGGGTGTTGATTTTGTTGTTTGTAATACAGATGCTCAGGCACTCGAAAAAAGTGCTGTCCCAATTAAAATTCAATTAGGAGCTTCTCTTACAGAAGGCCTTGGTGCTGGCGCAAACCCAGATGTGGGTAGACAGTCGGCTCAAGAAAGCTATGATGATTTGCATACCCTTTTGTCTACGCAAACCAAAATGGTTTTCATCACTGCCGGAATGGGTGGAGGTACAGGTACTGGTGCAGCGCCTATAATCGCTCGTATGGCAAAAGATCTAGACGTGTTGACTGTAGGGATTGTTACCATGCCATTTCAGTTCGAGGGTAAAATAAGACTTGAACAGGCTCAAAAAGGGATGGAAGAATTAAAGAATAATGTAGATTCTTTAATTGTGATCAATAATAATAAGCTTCGAGAGGTATATGGAAATCTCGGTTTTAAAGCTGGTTTCTCAAAAGCAGATGAAGTATTAGCCACTGCTGCAAGAGGTATTGCAGAGGTGATTACACATCATTACACTCAGAACATTGACCTGAAAGATGCCAAAACTGTTTTAACAAATAGTGGTTCCGCTATTATGGGGTCAGCAAGTGCGTCCGGAGCTAATCGAGCGCAAGAATCCATAGTAAAAGCATTGGATTCTCCTTTGTTGAACGACAATAAAATTACAGGTTGTAAAAATGTACTTTTACTAATTGTATCAGGTGAAGAAGAAATTACAATTGATGAGATAGGAGAAATTAATGACTTTATCCAGTCAGAAGCCGGTAATAATACCAACATCATTATGGGAGTTGGTGATGACCCGGAATTAGGGGATAGTATCTCAGTAACCATAATCGCTACAGGATTCAATTCTGACCAGCAACACGAGATTGTAAACACAGAGGCTAAGAAGGTAATTCATACCCTTGAAGAAGACCAGCCTTTTGTTCATGATTTAACAGAGAAGAAAGAAGCAACGTCAGCTTTTTCGGCACCAATTGTTCCTTCGGAAATTAAAGAGCCAGTTGTGAAATTCACATTAGAAGATGATCTTGCAGAAGAGGTTGCCGGAACTTCAATGGAACAGGCACTTGTTCAAAAAACCATACCAGACGATACGCAGATATTGTTAACCGAAGAACTTTTGGATCTCGATGTTGTATTTGAAGAAGTGGGTGTTGAGGAGCCTTTAGCTGAAATCGAAATTGAACCCGAATTCATTTCACCTTCGTTTGTACTTGAAGAAAAACCTGAAATAGAAGAAGAACAAGAGTTTGTTATCAATGAAGTAGTAAACGTCCGGGATATTGAGGTTATTGATGCGGAACATCTTACTCCAGAGCCGGAGGAAGAAAATCAAATCAGTTTTGAATTTGACTTACCGCTTGCAAAAACAGAAGCACCTGAAGTTCAGTCGATTCAGGTGGAAGAACCTATAGTTATTTCTGAAATTCAAGTTCCAGTTACAGAAACTGCTGTTGAAGAAGTGCCTACCGTATTTCAATTAGAAGAAACAGAACCTTTAGAAGAATTGTTATCACCTGTAAGTGAAGGCAAACTCAACGATATAGATGTAGAGTATAAGGTAGTAACCAAAGAAAGTGTTCCAGATGAAACTACCCAGGTTCATGATTCCAATCCTTTTGATCGTTCAATTGATGAGAGCGTGAACTCAGAAAACGAAAAAAGGAAAGAACAACTAAAAAAGTTCAATTACACTTTTAAGAATAACATCAACAGAATTGAAGAGATGGAAAAGCAACCTGCATACAAACGTATGGGCTTTGATATTGATGCTGCTCCCGAGGCAAGCGGAAATTCGCAAATGACTTTAGATACGGATAGCAACGAAGATATTCAATTCCGTTCAAACAATTCTTTTTTACACGATAACGTAGATTAAACAAAAACAGATATGGCAGCATTAGATAACTTAACTACTGAAATTAAAGAAGCAATGAAAGCTAAGAATGCACTCGCATTAGAGGCTTTACGTGCGATTAAATCTGCGGTATTACTTCAGAAAAGTGAAGCTGGAGCATCGGATGGAATGTCGGAAGATGATGAAATAAAATTACTTCAAAAATTAGTGAAACAACGCCGCGATAGCGCAGCAATTTTTAGAGAACAAAATCGTGTAGATTTAGCAGAACCTGAAGAGGCTCAAGCTGAAATTATCGCACGTTTTTTACCAGAGCAACTTTCTGAAGAAGAAGTAGGAAAGGTCATTGAAAGTATTATTTCTCAGACGGGTGCTAGTAGTATGAAAGATATGGGAAAGATTATGGGTATGGCGAGTAAACAATTGGCCGGTAAGGCAGACGGAAAAACTATTTCGACCCTGGTGAAGCAATTGCTTTCTGCTTAGTTTTTTTTCGAATTTATTTAAATGAAGTTGGGTGTTAAATCCCGTAAATCTTTTTTGTTTACATTATTTATAGCCTTAAGTTTGTCTTCTTATTTAAAATGGCCCAGTAGTTCAACTGGATAGAATATCAGATTTCGGCTCTGACGGTTAGGGGTTCGAATCCCTTCTGGGTCACTTTTTTAATTTCTCTGTTTTGAAGGATACATTTTTAGAAGAAACTTTTGAAGCTAATTTCTCAGAGCAAAACCAATCAGGGTTCAGCTACGAATATTGTGTGTTTAGAAACTGCGACTTTTCAAAAACTAATTTTTCTGAAGCTATTTTTGAGTCTTGTGAGTTTATAGGATGTAATTTTAGTAATGTTCAGGTTTCTAGAGCCACCTTTCAAGAAGTGCAATTTGTCGATTGTAAAATTTTGGGAGTGCGTTTTGATCACGCAAATTCGATTGGCTTGTCCTTCGAATTTATAAATTCTGCCTTAGATTATTCCTCTTTTTATAAGCTTGACTTGAGAAATACAATTTTCAAAAAGAGTACTTTTTTGGAAACGGATTTTACAGAATCTATCTTAACGAATTCTGTTTTCGATTCATGTGACCTCAAACAAATAGTTTTTGAGAACACAACTCTCCAGAAAGTAAACTTCCTAACGTCTTTTAATATCAAGATAGATGTTGAGAATAATAAGCTCAGAGGAGCATCTTTCTCACTTTCAGAAACTCCCGGATTATTGGATTCGTTTGGGATTAAAATCTTGTAACACTTAACTTTTCTTAGTTTGCTTTATAAATGTGCTTTCAAAAATTTTATCAGCATTGGCAGTTTCAAAACCATCCCTTCTGTGTTTGGCTGTAATCAATTCTGGGTCTAGGTCTTGGAATTCTTCTAGAACTTTTCGTTCGGCAAATTCAACATAGCTTCCTGCTATTTTTTGTGTTTTGTTTCCAGCAAATGCTGCAGTAATCATTTCTGCAACCGAACTGCTTTGAAGTAATAATCCGTCTTTACTGGTTTTGATCACTCCGCCTGCATCGTTAAGTTTAATGTCTAGTTCAGATAAAAATGCATTGAATTTTTCGAGGCGATCATAGCCATGAGGCAATTCGTGCACACTAATGGTGTAATGATTTAAATAGTACCGATTATAAATCACCCATGCTGCGTACTCACTTTCGCTTAATAGCTCGTTGTAGTCTTCGAGAGTAGGAAGTTTCCATAAAGGTTTTTCGAAAAATTCAATAACCTCTGAAGGCTTGTTCATGTTTATGGAATCAACAGGATCGCTTTTTATTGAGTCGGTGTATTTATGTATAATTTGTTGTGCCTTGTCACTGAGGTCATTTACACGCAGCTCGCTTATAAAAATGCGAGGTAAATTACCAGTCGGAGGTGCGTACCAATAGGCGTCTAGTTTTTTTGCTTTAAACGAATAGAACTCTTTCTTTTGATAGCCATGTTGAAGAAATATTTTCTCAAAAGATGCTATTCCAAGATTATCTACACCTAATGTTCTGAAGGCTACATGATCGTTGATGATGTCTTCTTGAGAAGAGACCCACCCTTTTTTAATCATTGCATTTGTTATCTTTTTAACATCGGGAACGCGTTCAAAATAAGTTCGAAATAACCCATTTAAAATCGATTCTAAATTTGATTGTTCTGAAAAAATCATAAGCATTTATTCTATTTGGATTTAAATTTAATCACGACATATAGTAAATGTAACACAAACTTTTTATTGATCAATAAACTTCGTATTTTTAGGCTATAATTTTTTTACATGAAAAATACAATACTGCCTTTAGTACTTATCTTGGTTTTAGTATCGTCTTGTTCAGGTTCTAAATCCAGCGGTAAAGCTCAAGAAATTGCTCAGGGAGTATATGAGCAATCAGGTTGGATTTTTGATATGAAGCAATTGCCTACTGGGGAGGATGTCGCCCCTTATTTTGTTTTAGGAAAACTATCTACGAATACAATAGAGGCAAATGTTCAAGATGGTTCAATTATTCAAATGGGTGTTACTGCTAATTTTAAGATTGAAAAAAGCGGCTCAGATAAAGGCAATATAGTTGGTGTTTATTTTGAATCAACTGCTACTAATGAAAACGACTTTAAATTCCCACGCTGCTTGAGTGTTTGTCCTGTTAATATTGAAATCGTTGATGCTAACGGAGGTGTCACCCTTTCTAAATCTACTTATTCTAGAAGCAATGTTTTTCAAATGCAATTGGAGGATGATGTGTTGAATGCTTTGGCATTAGAAAAGAAGAAAATTCGAGTACGAATACCGATTTCTATTCAAAACAAAAACACAACTTTCGAATGGTTTGCTATTGATCTTTCGGGTTATAATCCAGTGTTGAATTTGTAAAAGAGTTTTTAGACTGCTTTTAGACTCAAGTCAATATTCCGTGCTGAATGTGTTAAAGCTCCCAGAGAAACATAATCCACTCCAGTCTCTGCGACCGCTGCAATGGTTTCTTTAGTTATATTCCCCGACGCTTCCGTTGTTATTTTTCCATCAATAATTTTAAGTCCTTCTTTTAAAACTTCAGGATTCATATTATCCAGTAAAATCCGATGAATCCATGGAAAATCTAAGCAGGCTCTAATTTCCGATTGATTTCGAACTTCGATTATCACAGGTATGTTTAGATTATTTGCTTCTAAATATTTTTTTGTTTTAGTTAAAGCTTCCGCTGTTGAGCCACAAAAATCTACATGATTGTCTTTGATCATGATCATGTCAAATAAGCCCATGCGATGATTTTCCCCTCCTCCAATACGTACGGCCCATTTTTCAGGATACCGGAAATTAGGGGTTGTTTTTCGTGTGTCTAATAGTTTGCAAGAGGTGTGTTTTATTAGATCTGCTGTTTGGTACGTAAGGGTAGCGATCCCACTCATTCGTTGCATGCAGTTCAGAACTAAGCGTTCTGTAGCCAATAATTCAAGCTGCGGCCCTTCGATGGTAAAAACTACATCACCTGGATTCACCCAAGCTCCGTCGTTTATTTTTGCCTCAAAAATAAATGTTTTATTTTTTGTTTTGAAAATATGCTCTGCGAGTTCAACTCCTGCAATTATTCCAGCTTCTTTGACCAAGAGGTTCGCTCTACTTATGTTGTTGTTCGATAAACAAGATTGACTGGTATGATCGCCATTTCCAATATCTTCACTAATAGCAGCAGCTATGAATAAGTCAATTTCGTTTTTGTAATCTTTAAGAAAATGATTTTTATGCATAATCGTTGTTGTAAAATACCCCTTTGTTTTCTTTGATTTCTATTGCCTGATTGATTAGTAAATAGGCGACGCTTACCATATTTCTTAATTCACATAACTGAGGTGTCAGTTTGTTTTTTTGATACAACTCAAGGGTTTCTTTATACAGAAGATTCAATTCTGTAGAAGCTTCTTTCAATCCTTTGTTTGTTTTAAAAATCCCAGCTTTTTCACTCATAATCTGTTGTAGATTATTAAAAAGTTTTTGAGTTTTATCGAGTTTCAATTCTGATGAATATTCTTGACCATCCCAATCCGGTATGTTGTTGTAAAACGAATTATCGAGGATGGGTTCGTTTAGACTATTTGCAGAGAAAACAGCAGCTCTATGGGCGTAAACAATTGCTTCTAGCAGGGAATTAGACGCCAGTCGATTGGCTCCATGAAGACCGGTATGACTACATTCTCCTATGGCAAAAAGCCCTTTT
>JABAZL010000109.1 GCA_018608425.1 Flavobacteriaceae bacterium | reverse complement strand
TTCGAATACAAACGGGTACTGTTGGATATTTACTTCCGAATTGCTCTAAAATAGAAAGGTTGTCAATATTAATTTGTGCTCCGAGTTTTGCAACTTCTTCAATTTCTGATAACGAAACACCATTAGGTGTGAAGATGATTGAACTCGGTTCAAAACCTGCTGCAAGACCAAGACGAACCTCTTGAATAGAAACGGTATCGAGACCTGCACCAAGGGTTTGGATGTATTTTAAAATGGAAACGTTAGAAAGCGCTTTTGTTGCATAGTTCAATTTCAGGTTCTTTACTCCACTAAAGGCATTGCTTAAACGGTCGTATTGAAATTTAATTTTTTCTGCATCGTAAACATAAAGAGGGCCTCCAAATTCTTCTGCAACTGAACGTAATTCTGCGTAATTCATTTTGTAATCTTTGATACAAAAGTAAAAACAATTTTCTTCTGTGAAAGGGCTTTTCAAGAATATATTAAAAATATAAAATAATGTTTTAAATATAACAAAATACTTTTCCTTTGGATTGATTTTAATTGATTTAACTTCTCTATTTTTGTTGGATTAAATTTTCAAACAATGAATTTACACGAATATCAAGGGAAAGAGATCTTAGCTAGTTTTGGCGTTGCAATACAACGTGGTATTGTTGCTCAAACTGCTGAAGAAGCTGTAACTGCAGCAGAAACACTAACCAAAGAAACTGGTACTGGATGGCATGTGATTAAAGCACAGATTCACGCTGGTGGACGTGGAAAAGGTGGTGGTGTCAAACTTGCAAAAAACCTTGATGAAGTTTCAACTATAGCAGGTCAAATTATTGGCATGCAGCTTATTACTCCTCAAACTCCTCCGCAAGGAAAGCCTGTTCATCAGGTATTGATCTGTGAAGATGTGTACTATCCAGGAGCTTCAGAAACTAGTGAATTTTACGTTTCTGTTTTATTGAATCGTGCTACAGGTAGAAACATGATTATGTACTCTACTGAAGGTGGTATGGACATCGAAACAGTAGCTGAAGAAACACCTCACTTAATTTTCACTGAAGAAATTGACCCAGCTACTGGGATGTTACCATTCCAAGCGCGTAAAGTTGCTTTCAACTTAGGTTTAAGCGGTCAAGCGTTTAAGGAGATGACTAAGTTTATTACAGCATTGTATACTGCTTATGATAAATCAGATTCTTCTTTATTTGAAATTAATCCAGTACTGAAAACATCTGACGATCGTATTCTAGCTGTAGATGCTAAAGTATCGATAGATGATAACGCTCTTTTCCGTCACAAGGATTATTTAGCGCTTCGTGATATTCGCGAAGAAAATGCTATTGAAGTTGAAGCTGGTGAAGTAGGATTGAACTATGTTGATCTTGATGGTAACGTAGGTTGTATGGTTAATGGAGCTGGTTTAGCAATGGCAACGATGGACCTAATTAAGCAAGCGGGAGGAGATCCAGCTAACTTTTTAGATGTTGGTGGTACAGCTGATGCTGCTCGTGTAGAAACCGCTTTTCGTTTGATATTGAAAGATCCAAACGTAAAAGCAATTTTAGTTAACATCTTTGGTGGTATTGTACGTTGTGATCGTGTAGCCCAAGGGATTGTTGATGCGTACACCAATTTAGGGGATGCTATAAACGTACCTATTATCGTTCGTTTACAGGGAACAAATGCTGATATTGCAAAAGAATTAATTGATAGCTCTGGTTTGAATGTACTTTCGGCTACAGCTTTTCAAGAAGCAGCAGATAAGGTTCAAGAAGCTATTGGTTAAGTTTTTTAGTACTAAAATGCATATGTTTAGTGAGTATTTCACTAATCAGTTCATATAAAAAAAAGGTTCCCAACGGGAACCTTTTTTATGTGGTATTCTCTGTTAATCTAAAAACACTATTTCAGGTGTCAAAATTACTTGATATCCTGTTTGTATTGACTTAGCGAAACAACTTTACCATCCTTAATGAAATAGCTTTCGTGGATGTAGTATTCTGTAAAATCATCTTCTTCGCCAGGAACTGTTATTTTAAAACCAGCCTGTACATGTTCACCACCTTGCGACGGGTCAATATCTAAAGAATAAGCGTATTGAAAGTCCCAACTTACCGATGGATCGTCCGCTTCTAAACCTGCTTTAAATTCTTCAAAATTATTGGTAGTTTTCCCAGAAGGATCGGTAACTTCTACTGTGTCAACAAAATATTCTCTCATTCCTTCAAAGTTTCTAGAGGACCATTCTTTGTCTAATGCAACTACACGATCAATAGCACCTTGTGTGCCCAAATGCCATTGCAATTCAGGAATGTCAGGATTTGGGTGAAACCCAATCATGCGTTCTTTTGCAGCTTCTGTGTTTTGAGTTGTGCAAGCACTTAATAGGAGTGATGCTACAAGTAGTCTTAGTATATTTTTCATAAGTATAAATAGTTAACTTACAATATACGATTTTAATTGCATTGAGCAATTAACGAAAAAGCAAACTTCTTGTTTTAACTATGTGGTTTGAGGTGTTATGCGTATATTTTCTTCCATAAATTCTTACCCGTAATAGCAGTTGTTGTTATGAAGCCAGAAAAAAGTGCACCACCAACTCCGGCAGTTACAATATCTTGACCTGTTAAAAACAACCCTTTAATAGGCGTTCTTGGATTCAGGAATTTTTGTTTATACCGATCTGGCGTATGCTCCAATCCATAGAGTTCACCATGTTCATAATTGACAAAGTGTTTTGTTGTTAGCGGAGTAGATAACTCATAACAATCAATTTTATCTTTCAAGTGCGGAAAATATTCAAATAAGTGATTGAGTAAACGTTGTGAAAAACGTTCTTTATACGCTTCATAGGTTTCGCCTCTCTTCATCCAACGTGTTGCATCCCATTGATGAAAACTTTCATAAGGTAATAAGGTAATAATGTCAATGGTACTTTTGTTTGGATAGCGGTCAGACCAACTCGGATCTTTTGCCGATGGAAATGACACATACACTACTGGAAAGGGTTGTTCGTGATCTTTTAGGAAACGATCCACACAGCCATCGTGATCTAAGTCTCCGGGATAAATCCACAAATTTTTCTTAGGAAGTCCAAGTTCTTTAGGAGTTCCATTCAATCCTATATATAGACATCCATGGGCTACAGAAGGTTTCACCTTGGTCAATTGCTCTGAAAATTCTGTATAGATTTTATGTTCCTTGGGAATCATCTTTTTGTAGGTATTCATGATTCCTGCCCCGCTTATAATTATGGGTGCATAAAATGATTTTCCATCACTCATTTTCACTCCAATGGCGCGTTGCTTGTCGAGGATAATTTCCTCTACTTCGGCGTTGATCAAGATGGTTCCTTTTGCCGCTTCAATAACAGGATTTATGGTATTTACAATTTGCGATGATCCGCCAATAGGAAAACTTCCTCCTCCAAAATAATGCTTTACAACCGACGCATGCATGGCAAAACTACTCTGCTTTGGCGGTAATCCATAATCTCCATATTGACCACAAAGTACTTTAATGAGCTCTTCATTGTCAGTAAGTGAGCGCAACACTTCGTAGGTAGTTTTTTCTGAGAATTCTTTGTATGGTTTTTGCAGCATACCACCGATTAGGTTGCCTATTATTTTTGGAAGAGCTTTGTTGATGTAGAATTTACCCATAGCCTTATTGGCCTTAAAAACGATATCAACATAGGCTTCAATAGCCTTGCGTTCTTCAGGAAAATAAGAAACCATTTTATCAATAAAGGGCACAACACCTTTTACAAAGTCATAGTGTTTATCTCCAATAATGATTTGATCATATACTTCGCCCATATCGGCCCAATGCAGGTTTTTATCGGTTATGTAATCGAACATTTTGCGCAAGGCACTGTTCTCTTTTTGAACCTCTCCGATGTAGTGAATTCCAACATCCCATTCATAACCCTTTCTTTTGAAAATATGAGTAAAACCACCTGCTGTATAATGACGCTCTAATAACAACACTTTCTTGCCTTCTTTCGCCAAAAAAGCTGCGGTTGTTAAACTTCCCATTCCAGTTCCAATTATAATAGCGTCGTACTGTTCTTCGAGTTGAAGTGGTTTTTTATAGGATTGAATCATTCAAGAATGTTTTTGTTTTCTTAAAACTACGATTTTTAAGTTTTAAATCCTACAGTGTTATTTACTAGAAATGATCTATGAATAATATATGTTTCATTTGTTTTCAATACATTTATTGAGCTATTAATAGTATTCAAAATAATGCCCACATGAAAACAATAAACTTCCTCATTTTAAATGCTCTGTTTGCATGTTCCCTCTTCGCTCAGGAACGTCAAATACCCATCGATACTCTTGTCACAACAAATCACAGCACAACAATAAAAGGCGCTGCGGTCAACTATCAGGCACAAACAGGTACCCAGCCGGTTTGGGATGAAGATGGAAAACCCATTGCTACCCTTTTTTATACCTACTATAAAAGAACCAATGATAAAAGCAAAGCCAAACGACCCATCATCTTTTCTTTTAATGGAGGACCCGGTTCCGCTTCTGTTTGGATGCATGTTGCTTATACAGGGCCGAAAGTTTTACGCATAGATTCGGAGGGCTATCCTGTTCAACCCTATGGTTTTCAGACCAATCCTTACTCCATATTAGATGTTGCGGATATTGTATTCATCAATCCAGTGAATACAGGTTATTCTAGAATTGTTGAATACGAAGGCGAGAAAGAAAAGAAAGAAACCTTTTTTGGAATCAATGAAGATGTCAAATACTTGGCCGAATGGATGAACACTTTTGTCAATAGAAAACAGCTTTGGGAGGCCCCAAAATACATTATTGGAGAAAGTTATGGCGGAACTCGTGTAATGGGACTTTCGTTGGCTTTACAAAATCAGCAGTGGATGTATTTGAATGGTGTGATTATGGTTTCCCCAGCAGATTATAAAGTATTGCGTGTTGGTGGACCCGTTTCTTCTGCATTGAATTTACCTTATTATACAGCAGCTGCTTGGTACCACAAACAATTACCTTCTGAACTTCAGAATAAGGATTTGACGGATATACTTCCTGAAGCCGAAAAATTCGCAATAGATGAACTTACTCCGGCACTGATTCGTGGTGGTTTTTTAAGTCCAGAAGAAAAGCAAAAGATTGCAAAGCAAATGGCTTTTTACTCGGGGCTAAGTGAGGAAGTAATACTGCAACATAACCTTGATGTGCCCAACTCATTTTTCTGGAAAGAGCTTTTACGAGATGAAGGAAAAACCATAGGACGTCTGGATTCTCGATATACAGGAATTGATAAAATGGAAGCTGGTATGCGTCCAGATTATAGTCCAGAATTAACCTCCTGGTTGCATTCGTTTACACCAGCGATTAATCATTACATTCGAAAAGAGTTGAATTTCAAAACAGATATGAAATACAATATGTTCGGTCCTGTTCGTCCATGGAACAATGACAACGATAACACACGTGATAACCTAAGACAAGCTATGGCTCAAAACCCTTATTTAGAGGTGCTGATTCAATCGGGTTATTACGATGGAGCAACGACTTATTTCAATGCCAAATACACCCAATGGCAGGTAGATCCCAGTGGAAAAATGAAAGACCGTTTTCATTTCGAAGGCTATCGTTCGGGTCATATGATGTATTTGCGCCGTGAGGATCTAATCAAAGCCAACGAAGATCTTCGAGTCTTTATTAAAAATTCAGCAGCAAACGGAAAACCTGCTAAATACTAAGCGAGAAGTTTTATTTTTCGTTTCCATTCTCGGAGCCCGTAAAATGATAACGCAAAGTAAAGTAGGGTTAAAATAAAGTAGATGTATAGCTCTTTGTTAAGGTATAGTCCGAGTGTTACACCATTGACAATAATCCAATAATACCAGCCGCTTAGGATTTTCTTTGCTTCGAGATAACTTGCTATGAAGCTGAAAATTGTAGTGAAAGCGTCGAGATAGGGGTTACTGGCTTCTGTATAATTCTTTAGAATATAGCCCAAGAATAGAGCAGTAATGACACCAAAGAAAATATAGTTGAGGTGTCGTTTGGGAAGTACATCAATTATAGGGAGTTCTTGCGTATTGTCTCTTGAATTCCAAAGGCGATAACCATAAAACCCAATAAGTACGTAGTAGCAATATAATATAGACTCGGCATAAAGCCCTATTCGATAAAACAAAAAGATACTGACCAAAGAACCCGTAATCCCAAAAAACCAGCAGTATATATTTTCTTTTATCAATAAAATCAGAAAGGTAAGACTCAGCCCAACTGCTACAATCTCGAGTAGTAAATTCATTGGGCTAAAATAAGGACAAATCTTGATCCTTATGAAATCTGATCCTCCAAATTTTTACCCCTGCAAAATTCTATGGAACGACTTATTCTTCAAGCCCCTGATTCCATGCGGCTGTAAATTCAGTATGAACAACATTTTCTTTTTTAAATGCTCCTTTTTGAATTTGTGTTAATCGTTCTTTTTGTCGAGGACTCAAAAACAGATGCGTTGCCTTTTGGTTTCCTAATGCACTGTTGATCTTAGTCTTTTGAACTTCGGTGAGGGGAAGGTATTTATAATCGGTATGTTGTAAGTAGTAATGTAGGTCGTTAGATGCTAACTTGTATGGAGCGCTTTTAAGAGGACTACAGGCATTTTTTTTGGCATAAGCCGTAAGTTGCTCTTCTTGAATCAATCGACTGTCATATTGCACCCTAACAACTTCGGAGTGATTACTAAAACCGGCTTGGGTACTGAGAACCCCATCCAAGGCTCCCAAGGCTTTTTCCCCACTCCAAAAGCAGTACATCTTAAAGGTCTTTTCTTTGATGTTTGAGGAAACCAATCGGTCGAGTTCCTGTTTTAATAAAGTTAAATATTCAGGTACTTCTTTTTTGTTTTTGAGTAAAGCCGCTATCATTCTCTTGCATAGAGTTAAAGCTGAATAGTCATTTCCGATTCTTTTAACCACATCTTTTCCCTGTTCATCTACAATTCGTACAACAGGATTATTCCAACTGGGCTCTCCGTATTGATCTAAAATCTTTTTGTCTTTTCCTTCTTTATTATTGAAAATCGCTAGCGGTACAAAAAGCGATTCAATTGCCTCCACCATTAAAGGGTGACTCAAAACATTATGTCCATAATTCCGGCACGTAGAACAGCCTGGAACTTCTTGAAAAAGAAGCAAAACATCTTTATCTTCTTTAGCGGCAACTACTAATGCTTTGTCATAATCGCGGTACCAGTGCACTTGCCCAAGTTCTTCACTTTGTTCAATGCGTTGTTGTGCAACTAGCGTGATACTTGCGAATAGAAAAAAAGAATAGTTGGTAATGTGGTAGTTGTGTTTTTCATCGGTAAAACATTTAGGGTGAATGTCTTGACGAATCTATGGTTTTGAATTTCTATCTAAGAAAAATTAAGAAACCTTTAAACAAACTTTAACTACAATTGCTCTTTGAGGACTTTAATTTGATCACGTAAACTGGCAGCTTCTAAAAAGTTTAAATCCTTTGCAGCAATTTCCATCAACTTTCTCGTGTCCCGAACCTTTTGTTCGATTTGTGGTTTAGTCAAATATCGTGTAGCCTCTTCCGCTGCTTTCTTGGATTCTTTTTCGGAGGCATAGGTGGCAACAGAGTTTTTTGAAAGCGCACTGTCCAAAGATTTATTCAAAGCGGTCGGAACTTGATTATTTAGCGTATTATATTCCATTTGTTTTTGTCTACGATAAGTGGTCTGATCCATCGTAAACTGCATGCTTTTCGTAATCCTATCGGCATAAAAAATGGCCAACCCATTTACGTTTCTTGCAGCTCTTCCTACAGTTTGGGTAAGCGATCGGTTGGAACGTAAAAAACCTTCCTTATCAGCATCTAAAATTGCTACCAAAGAAACTTCAGGTAAATCCAAGCCCTCTCTCAAGAGGTTTACTCCGATAAGAACATCGAAGACACCTTTCCTCAAATCTTGCATAATCTCTACACGTTCCAGAGTATCTACATCACTGTGAATATAGCGGCAACGAATTTGTATGCGACTCATGTATTTGGTAAGTTCTTCTGCCATTCGTTTTGTAAGAGTAGTAACTAAGGTTCGCTCATCTTTTTCGTTCCTTTTTTGAATTTCTTCAATCAAATCATCAATCTGATTCTCACTTGGACGAACCTCAATTATAGGATCAAGTAGTCCCGTTGGACGAATAATTTGTTCAACAAAAACACCCTCAGTTTTCTCCAATTCGTAGTCGGCAGGAGTTGCGCTGACAAAAAGAACTTGGTTTTGTAAACTTTCAAACTCTTCAAATTTTAAGGGTCGGTTGTCCATTGCGGCAGGGAGTCTGAAACCGTATTCAACTAGGTTTTCTTTTCTACTTCGATCCCCTCCATACATCGCATGTACTTGGGAAACCGTAACGTGGCTTTCATCAATCACCATTAAAAAATCGTCAGGAAAGTAATCCAATAAACAGAAGGGTCGTGTGCCTGGATTTCTACCGTCTAAATAACGTGAATAGTTTTCAATTCCAGAACAGTAACCCAATTCACGAATCATTTCCAAGTCAAAATTAGTGCGTTCTTCAAGTCGTTTAGCCTCTAAGTGTTTTCCAACTTCTCTGAAAAAATCAAGTTGTTTTACTAAGTCATCTTGAATAGCGTGAATGGCATTTTGTAAAACATCTGGGGAGGTCACAAACATATTGGCTGGGTAGATATTCAGTTGATCAAATTTTTCAATCCGTTCGTTAGTGATCGGATCAAAGGCTTCAATCTCTTCAATCTCATCCCCGAAAAAGTGAATTCTAAATGCAGTATCGGCATAACTCGGATATACATCGACTACATCGCCTTTAACTCTGAAGTTTCCATGTTGAAAATCAGCCATGGTTCGGGAGTATAAACTCTGAACCAATTGATGTAAGAACTTGGTTCTCGAGATGACTTGATCTCGCTTTATGGAAACGACATTTTTTTGAAACTCAGCAGGATTTCCAATCCCGTATAAACAGGATACAGACGCTACAACAATTACATCTCTTCTTCCAGATAGGAGGGAAGAGGTTGTGCTTAGGCGTAGTTTTTCTATCTCTTCGTTAATCGATAGGTCTTTTTCAATATAAGTCCCTGTGACGGGTATATAGGCCTCAGGTTGGTAGTAGTCATAATAGGAAACAAAATATTCCACTGCATTTTCTGGAAAGAACAATTTGAACTCAGAGTACAGCTGAGCCGCAAGGGTTTTATTGTGTGCCAGTACAAGAGTGGGGCGATCCAGTTCTTGAACTACATTGGCTACAGTAAATGTTTTCCCAGAGCCCGTAACTCCTTGCAGAGTCATGTGTTTTTCGGTCTTCGAAAATCCGTCGACCAATTGTTTGATCGCTGTTGGTTGATCGCCAGTAGGTGAGAATTCCGAAACTAATTTAAAAGCCATTGTTTGTTTTATAAGGCTTTAAATTTAAGCAATTTGAACGAATGTGATACTAGCTTCTGCACTTCATTTTAATAAAAAGTTCAATGAAATAAAGTTAGTACCTTTGAGAAAAGCACGCCCATGGAAGAAAAGTTGATTTCTAAGAAAAAGCCATTTTACCCTGTTATAGAAGAGCTGAAGAAATATCTAAAGCATCACAGTCGTTGGGTCTATACCCCAATTTATTATGAAGACCTTCTTCGGTTTTCTGGCTCTGTAGTGGTATATGATGAAAATGATCACGATACGCTCTGGGTACGAGTATATTATTCAGATAGCGAACGTGAGGAAATTGATTTTAATCTCAAAAAAGTTTATACCTTATTACATTCTGATGGAAATGAATCAACCATGGCTTTTCTCAACATCGACGCAATAGACTATTGTACATTTGGAAATTCAAAGCCCTTTCGGGTTAAGGTGCGTAACATTTTGAACGATAACTTCACCTATTTTTACGTTAAGAAAACGGATGCTTCTCGGGTTTATGGATTAGAATTTGAACACATGCTTTCTCCGCACAACCTTAACTTTTTAGTCAACGGTTCAACCCTTATTGAAGAGCATATCGCAGGCATCCCGGGTGATGTGTTTATCGAAAAATATTTAGATGATTGTACTCCAGCTGAGCAAGCACAGATTGCTAAAGAGTATGTTAAGTTCAATGAGCGTTCAATGATTCGCCTGTTGGGCGATATGCGAGCCTATAATTATGTGGTAATTCCAACCCATGATTTTGATAAAGTTATCTATCAAATCCGAGCAATTGATTTTGATCAACAAAGCTTCGAAGGGAAATTGATGGTCTATCGTCCACAGTTTTTTAAAGAAAACTATCCTATGATTTCTGTTGTGAAAGACAAACTTTCTGCAGATTCGATTATTCAATACAAAATTGAAGAGCGATCGATTTTGGCAAAACGAATTTTAAGTGCTGGTAAACGTTTGAATAAACTCATGAAAATAATGAATGTGGATCGGGTTTCTAAGCCTGAAAATATTGAAAACCTCTCAAAAGAACTTTATAAATTCACTAAAGATGATGCTTTTCAGACATGCACCAGAATGGGTGAAGTCATGCATGCTTCGTTTTCCTTTGTTCTCAGAAATTATAAAAACATGAATTTAACCAATCTAATGAAATCCTAAATATTAATAGAAATCGGCATCATTGAAGTCGTCAATTCCTTCTTCATCGTCATCTCCAAATTCATCAGAAATTTCTTCGTCAGCCACAAAATCTTTTTGAGGTGCTTCTTCTGGAACTTCTCCTTGAGCAAAGATCAAGTTAGGGTAGAGGGTAGTAAGTTCATTTTCTCCAACTTCTATCAGTTCAATAAAGAATGTCCAAAGATCAAGGAAATCGTATACATAGATCAAATGATGATTTTCTGCATCAAAAACATTGTCAATTTGTTCTTGCCCCATCGGAACAATTCCGTCCTCCATATCCACTAACGGTATCTCTTCTCCTTGATCCCAATTTTCATTGGTTCTGTAAAAAGAAGCCATTTCTCGTCCTCCAAACCCAAAAGCCTGTGCAATTGCGTAATGAAAATCCTCAAGACTAGCAGCGCCTTCAATTTCAATATCCCTTAGGATATCCTCTTTAGCATCTAGAATAACTCTAAATCTATAAATCATAGGTAGGAGTGTTTATGTTCTGGTGGAACAATTGAAATAAAAAATATAGTTGAGCTCCAAATAAAAGAGAAGCTAAAAGTAAATGCAATGGCTGTGATGCAAAAGGAAAATCCAAGTAATACATAAGTATACCGGTAAAAACTTCACAGATGAGTGTGAAAATAATCCATTTGAAAACAGGAAAATTCAATTTCATTTTACGAAGTGTGTAAAACAAATATCCGTTAATGAATACAACCAAGAGTGAAAAACTTCTGTGGAAGTAAAATTTAAAAGGTGCGGGATTTAACCATTTTGCTGCCTGATCTAGTCCATAAAAATCTATTTGAAGATCAATAAATTGTCGAATTTGAGTTCCAATTCCAATTTGAATAAGGGTCAAAACAATAGCGGCTAGGCCAAGTTTTTTAATTAACGTTGGGGTAGTAGTTGCTTCTTTTTCATGAGGCGAAGTATAGGCATAGAGATATACCAATAGAGCAACAATAAGGAGTGCCATAACCATGTGAATGGTAATCTTGGCTGGGAGTAGATTAGAGTCAACAACCGTTTTTCCTAACCAGGCTTGGAATCCCATTCCAAGAATTATCAGTATAGATAGTGTTGGAATCCTCTTTTTCTTTTTCCAGTAGCGTATGGATAGTACGCCAACTAATAAAGTAGCGATTCCTGCCAACGCTCCAGCCAATCGATTGATAAATTCAACCCAAGTATGAAAAGCATTGAAATGTGCGTAGTCGTGTTTTGTGTAGGTTTCCCAATTCGATTCGGTGTATTGTAAAGAACTGATGAAATCAGTTTTTGCAACTCGAAGGACTTCATCTACAATAATCACCTCGCCTTCACTGTATTCGTGTTGCGAATTCCAATCCAATTGTGCCCGTTCCGTTGGAGGAATCAAATAGCCAAAACATTTTGGCCAATCGGGGCATCCCATTCCGCTACCTGTAACCCTTACAATAGCTCCTGCTGCAATGACTATATAAACCAATACCAGTGAAACTCCTACCCAAAAACGAAAACGTGTTTTCATAGTATATTATTTTTCAATAAGTTTTAGACCCAATTTTTGTCCTTCTACTTTCATCAATTCAAAAGCAGCTTCTGTTTCGTTAGGAATGACCCCTTCCAATATAGCTTCTTTAATCGCTTCTTTGATTTGACCAATGGCTTTTGATGGACCTAAACCAAATGATTCCATAATCTGTTCGCCTGAGACTGGAGGTTGGAAATTCCGAACATGATCTCGTTCTTCAACTTCCTCTATTTTTTTACGAACGATTTTAAAGTTGTTGTGATAGCGTTCAAAGCGTTTGGGGTTTTTGGTCGTAATGTCTGCTTCACACAAGGTAATCAGATCATTGATATTTTCTCCAGCATCGAAAATAAGACGACGTACGGCTGAGTCTGTAACTAAATCTTCAGCAATAACAATTGGGCGTGAACTCATCAATACCATTTTTTGAACGAATTTCATTTTTTCATTCAAAGGCATTTTCATACGCTTAAAGAGTTTATATACCATTTTTGCACCTACAAATTCATGCCCGTGAAAGGTCCACCCATTTTTTTTGTGGAAGCGTTTGGTAGGAGCTTTACCAATATCGTGTAACAAAGCCGCCCATCGTAACCAGAGATTATCAGTAGTTCGGCAAATATTATCTACCACTTCAAAGGTGTGATAAAAATTGTCTTTATGAGACTGTCCTTCTACTTCTTCAATACCCTTTAAATCAATAAGTTCAGGGAGTAGTAAGGGAAGAAGATTAACATCATCTAGCAGTAAAAAACCAAAAGAGGGCTGATCGCACTGCATTATTTTATTGATCTCATCGACACAACGTTCTTTGGTAATGATTGAGATTCTATCGGCATGTTCTTTAATCGCATCCAGCGATTCTTTTTCAATTGTAAAATTCAATTGAGAAGCAAAACGGACAGCTCGAAGCATACGTAAAGGATCATCCGAATAGGTTATCCCGGGCTCTAGAGGTGTTCTAAGGATACCTTTTTCTAAATCTGCAAGTCCGTTAAAAGGATCAAGGAGTGTGCCGTAAGTTTCTTTGTTTAGACTAATAGCCATTGCATTGATCGTAAAATCTCTGCGGTTTTGATCGTCTTGTAAACTCCCTTCTGTAACTTCTGGATTCCGACTTTCAGGGGCATACGATTCTTTTCGAGCTCCAACAAATTCTAAGCTAATGTCTTCCCACTTGAGCATGGCTGTACCGTAGGTTTTAAAAACCTGAACTTTGGTAGCCATGGGTAGTCTTTTTTGTACCTCTTGCGCGAGTTCAATCCCCGAACCAATTACCACAAAATCGATATCGGCATTTTTTCTTTTTCTATCCAATAAATGATCTCGAACGAAACCGCCGATAACATAAGTCTCTAGTCCAAGTTCATCTGCTGTTTCACTAACAGTTTTAAAAAGCTGACTACTTAAAATTTCTTTAAAGTCCGTTTTCAACATGATTATGCTCTAAGCGTTTTAAGGGTTCCATCGGCTTCAATATATATTAAAGTCGAGGGATTGGTTCTAATTTCTTTTGTTCTCAAAGCTACGATATAGTCTACACCATCCAAAATGAGTTGGTCAATTTCATTGTATTCTTTTGGGCTATCTTTTCCACTGATATTAGCCGAAGTAGAAACAATAGGTTTACCGAAATCTTGAATCAATTTCTTGCAAAAATCATCTTGTACAATCCGAATTCCAACACTTCCATTTGCAGCTGTAAGGTTGGTCGCAAGACCACTCACTGTTGGATAAATAACCGTTGTCGGTTTTGTGTTCAAAGCTATTGTTTTGATGTTTTGATCCAATGGCCCTGTCAGTTGTTCCAGCATAGCAAGATCAGCAACTAAGCAAATCAAGGCTTTGTTGTCCTCCCTTTGCTTTAGTTTATAAATTTTTTCTATTGCTTCTGACTTGGTTGCATCACACCCAATCCCCCAAATTGTATCGGTAGGGTAGAGTAGGGTTTCCCCATTTTGTAAAGCAGTACAAGCTGCGCCAGCAAAAGTTTCCATTCGGTTTGTGTTAATCTATACAGCTACATTATGTTCTCTGAGTGCATCGTTCAAAGATGTTTTTTTATTGGTACTTTCTTTTCGCTTTCCGATGATCAAAGCACAGGGAACTTGATATTCTCCAGCAGGAAACTGCTTGGCATAGGTTCCAGGAATTACAACCGATCGTGCAGGTACAACACCTTTATATTCAATTGGCTCATCACCCGAAACATCAATTATTTTGGTAGAGGCTGTAAGGACAACATTTGCGCCTAAAACTGCTTCACGTTCTACTCGAATTCCTTCCACCACGATACAACGTGAACCAACAAAGGCGTCATCTTCAATGATTACTGGAGCTGCTTGAAGGGGTTCTAAAACTCCACCAATTCCAACGCCACCACTAAGGTGAACATTTTTTCCAATTTGTGCACAACTTCCAACGGTTGCCCAAGTATCGATCATGGAGCCAGAGTCTACGTAAGCACCAATATTTACATAACTAGGCATTAGAATCACACCAGATGCAATATAAGCTCCTTGTCGGGCAACTGCATGAGGTACTACTCGGATTCCTTTGGCTGCATAGTCTTTTTTAAGGGGCATTTTATCATGAAATTCCATAGGACCTGCATGAAAAGTTTCCATCTTTTGAATTGGGAAATACAGCACTACAGCTTTTTTAACCCATTCGTTTACCTGCCACCCATCGGATGTAGGTTCTGCAACACGGAGGTCACCTTCGTCCAATTGTTTGATTATGGAACGAATTGCATTTTGTGTTTCTTCTTGTTCTAAAAGACTGCGGTCTTCCCAAGCTGCTTCTATAATTGCTCTCATTAAAATGATCTTAAAATTTTGCACAAATTTAAGCTATTCACTCGACTTTATTTTAGTTTTTTTATACGAACCCAAGAAGGAGCTGTATATTTGCGCATGCCAGAAATTATAGCAATCGATTTTGGAACCAAACGCACCGGAATTGCCGCAACCGATCCGTTGCAGCTTGTCGCTTCGGGTTTAACAACCCTGCCTACGCGAGAAGTAGTTCCGTTTTTAGAAAATTACCTAAAAACACATGAAGTAGCTACCTGTGTCTTGGGTCAACCCAAAAGACACGATGGTTCTCTTTCTGAAGTTGAAGACGAAATCAAAAAGTTCATTGCCTATTTGAGTAAGAAAATTCCAAGTTTATCAATAGAACGCTACGATGAACGCTTTACCTCCAAAATGGCGTTTCAGACCATGCTCGATTCTGGAATAGGAAAAAAGAAAAGACAAAACAAAGGCTTGCTTGATAAAATCAGCGCAACACTTATCTTGCAGTCGTATTTAGAAGCGAATAACAACACGATTTTATGATATTACCCATAGTAGCCTACGGTACTCCCGTATTGAAGAAAAAAGGAAGCGACATTACTCCCGATTATCCTGCATTCGAGCAATTGCTCGAAAATATGTGGGAAACTATGTATGAGGCTAACGGCGTTGGTCTAGCAGCTCCTCAAGTTGGAATTGCCATCCGCCTTTTTATAGTCGATGCTTCTCCTTTTGCAGATGATGACGAGTTGACCGAAGAGGAACAAAAACAATTGACCGGATTTAAAAAGGTTTTTATCAACCCTCAAATCGAAGAATCTGGAGAAGAATGGGCTTTTAACGAAGGTTGTTTAAGTATTCCTGATATTCGTGAAGATGTGTACCGTCAAGAAGAAATTCAGATTCGTTATTGGGATGAAAATTTTAAAGAACATACAGAGCAATATTCAGGCTTAGCCGCTCGTGTTATTCAGCATGAATACGATCATATCGAGGGTGTTTTGTTTACCGATAAACTTTCACCCCTTAAAAAGAGATTAATTAAAGGAAAATTAAATAATATTGCCAAAGGAAATATAGACGTAGATTATAAAATGCGTTTTCCTTTAGCGTCCAAAAAAAGATAAATACCCTTATGGAATTAGATAAAATTATTGCTATTTCAGGTCGTCCAGGCCTTTTTGAAGTTCAGGTACAAACCCGAAGTGGTTTCATAGCCCACTCCCTTGTCGATGGCAAACGAATTACTGCTAGCCTGCGAGATCAAGTGAGTTTGTTGTCTGAAATTAATATTTACGGGTTACAGGCTGAGGTTCCACTGGCTGATATTTTTCAGAACATGCTTGCGCATGAGAAAGGCGCGTTGTGTTCTGTAAAGCCAAAAGCTCCTGCTACAGACTTAGAAGCTTATTTTTTCGAAGTTTTTCAAGACTATGATGAAGAGCGTGTATACCCTAGCGACATCAAAAAAATCATTCAATGGTATAACGTTTTGGTTGGAAAAGGTCTTTTAGTTGCCGAAGCAGCTCCAGCTGCTGAGTCAGAAGCTCCAACAGAAGAACCAACGCCCACCAAAGAAGCCTAATGAATACGAGAGCCCAACAACTCGAGGCAATCGATCGTTTGCTGACCATCATGGACGAGCTCCGAGAGCAATGCCCATGGGACAGAAAACAAACCTTCGAATCCTTACGTCATTTGACTATTGAGGAGACCTACGAATTGGGCGATGCAATCTTGGAACGTAATCTAGAAGAAATAAAAAACGAGCTCGGAGACCTGTTGCTGCATATTGCTTTTTATTCCAAACTAGGAAGCGAAGAAAAAGCCTTTGATATTGCCGATGTAGCGACCAGTATTTCTGATAAATTGGTACACCGTCATCCGCATGTCTATGGAGACGTTACCGTTCAAGATGAAGAAGAAGTAAAAAAGAATTGGGAAGCCTTGAAACTAAAAGAAGGAAAAACCTCTGTTTTAGAAGGCGTACCCAAAGGACTCCCAGCATTAGTAAAAGCTCAACGCATTCAAGATAAAGTAGCTGGTGTTGGTTTCGATTGGGAGCATCCCGAACAGGTTTGGGACAAGGTTCAAGAAGAATTAGCCGAACTGAATGCTGAAGTGAAAAACGGTTCTGACAAAACCATTGAAGCCGAATTTGGTGATGTACTTTTCTCGATAATCAACTACGCTCGTTTCCTTAAAATAAACCCTGATACTGCCTTAGAACGAACGAACCAAAAGTTTACCAAACGCTTTCAATACTTAGAACAACACGCCCAAAAAATAGGGAAAACCCTCCACGAAATGTCGCTAGACGAGATGGAGGTTATTTGGCAAGAGGCTAAAAAAGTGGATTAATCTACAGTCTCTTCATTAACATCCTCAGCACTATCCGTTTCCAAACTTTTCTTCAACTCCCTACTTAAGGTTTTGATTTGTTTCACTTTAGATCCCCAATGTTCAATTTGGTTGTTCAGTTTTTTGATTTTTGCATTTACATCCTGCACCATGGGATTTTCGCTTGAAGTTGTGCTGAAAAAGGCCAAGTTGTTTTCTAATTGAATCAATTCGGTTTTGGATTCATCAATTTTTTTCTTCAGCAAAATATGCTCCTTATTCAAACCTTCTTCGTTGTCTTTGAGTAAGAGTAAATCGGTTTTGAATTGCGCAGCTACTTTTTCCTCTCCCTTTAGGGCGGTCTTATTCCAAAGCCCTCTTAAGAAATCGGTGTATTCTCTTTGCATGGAATTCTTAACACCCTCCGAAGGTTCTCCCATTGCATTCCAATTTTGGAACGCATTTTCGATATAATCGGTTAATGCTTCAGCTTCTGTTGGGGCTTCTTGACTTTTGAAATCCTCAAAATAGGCTCGTTTTGCTTTTAGAATCGCTTGATCTTGTTCGCTATAGGCTTCTTCCTTGTTCTTTAGGCGAGCAAAGTAAAGGTCGGTTGCAGTTTTAAATTCTTCCCACAACTGATTGGAGAGTTTACGAGAAATACGTCCTGTTTTTTTCCAAGCAACTTGAATTGCTTTCATACGGTCGGTATAGGATCTCCAGTCCGCACTTTCTAGAATACTTTTTACTTCAGTAATCAGTACCTTCTTTTGTTCAATATGGATTTTCTCTTCCTGTTTTTGTGTCTTGTAGAATTCGTTTTTCTGGTGATTGAAATTCTTCAAGGTCGAACGAAATTCATTCCAAATGGCTTTGTTTTGTGCTCTAGGAATTCGACCGATGTTGTGGAATTCTTCTTTCAAAGTATTCACTTGCTTCAACGAATTTTGCCATGCGTTGTGGTTGCTTGCATGATCCGTATAAAGCTCTTCGATCGTGGTTAATATAGCTTTTTTCTTTGCTAAATTCTCAAGTAGAATGGCATCGATATTTTTGTTGTA
This sequence comes from Flavobacteriaceae bacterium, assembly GCA_018608425.1. GTDB lineage: Bacteria > Bacteroidota > Bacteroidia > Flavobacteriales > Flavobacteriaceae > Arcticimaribacter. Next base: position 40,099 of record JABAZL010000109.1, on the reverse strand, counting down.
CTCGTTTTTACGTTCGTGTATTTTGGCTGTAGCATCCTGAAAACGATTCCAAAGTTCTTCGCGATGCTCGCGTGCAACGGGCCCTAAATCAGTTTTCCATTGCCGGTGCAACACATTCAACTCACGAATTGCAACTACTACGTCTTGATGATCTACCAAAGTTTCAGCGCGCTCAATGAGTTTTAGTTTTTCTTCATAATTGTGTTTGAAATCTTTTTCACGCAAAGCACGATCCAAATGTAAGAAGTCGTAAAATCGTTCTACATGGTGCTTATAGGTTTCCCAAACATTATTGCTATCTGCTCTAGGAACTTGCCCAGTCTGGTGCCAGCTTTCTTGTAAGGCTCTAAACTTTTTGTAGTTGTTGGAATTGTTTTCACTGATTCCAATTAATGCTTTTATTTGCTCAATAATCTCCAAGCGTTTTTCCAGATTTTCTTTCTGACTTTTTTCTTGGGATTTATAATGAGCACTTTTGTTGGTTTTGTACTCTCGGATGAGTTGACTGACTTCTTTTTTATATGTTGGGCTGAATTCAAAATCTAAATCATTCCCTTCTACATCAATATGTTCTTTTCTCTTGGCTGTAAATATTTTTCCAAAACGGTTGTCAAATTGGGAGATAACTTCTTGAATTTCTTTCCCTTTTTTTGACCAATCATCCGCATGGATCATTTTTTTAAGAATATCGGCATAAGAGTCTAATTCTAGGGTGTCAAAATTAAGTTGTGTTTTAATTGGTTTGACTTCTGGTACAGTCTGAGGTTCTGTTATTGGAGCTTTTTCCTCTTGACTTGTACTGATTTCAGAAGCTTCATTGATCCCCTCTTCTTGCTTAGATTCGTTAGGTTCAGTAGATTTTTCCATCATCAGTTGTTTTTAGTGAGTTCATTGAACGAGCTCAAGTAGATTAATTTTCAGTCAAAATTTACGAAAAAATATATTAAACAGGGAATTCATTCCAGATATTCCAAGATTTTTCTGCTTGCTGCTCCAGCATAAAATGTCCATTTTGTATTGTAGCCCCTTTCTTTTTTCCTTCTGCTAGAAAAAGTGTAACCTCTGGATTATAAATTAAATCGAAAAGAAAATGTCCTGAATCAATTAAATCATAGGGGATTTGAGGTGCTCGATCAATGTCTGGATGGGTGCCAATTGGGGTGCAGTTGATGATGAGTCTGTGCGACTGCATAAGGGCTGAGTCGATTTGCTCATACGTAATTTGCCCCTCCTTGGGGTTTCTAGAAACAAACAGCGGTTCAATATTCATTTGTTGTAATACATAATGAACAGCCTTTGAAGCGCCACCCGTGCCCAGAATAAGGGCCTTGTCTGCATGGTCATTCCATTGCCTAAGCAATGCAGCTTTAAAGCCATAGGCGTCTGTATTGTGCCCTTCAACCGTTCCATCAGCTAAGATACGAACCGTGTTTACTGCTCCGATTATTTCAGCATCTTCAGAGAGATGATCGATATAAGGGAGTATTGCTTCTTTGTAAGGAATAGTAACATTGAGTCCACCTAGATTTTGCGTCTTTAAAATGGTTTTAATGACATCAATAGATTCCAAATCAAAATTTTCATAGGTACAGTTGTCAATGCCTTCTTTTTGAAATTTTTCAGCGAAGTAAGAACGCGAAAAAGAGTAAGCAATGTCTTTGCCAACCAATCCATAGCGTTTATTGTTATGCACTTTTTTTTCCATAGGTTTCTAATAGGGTAACAATTCCAAAACCCAAAAGTATGAAAAGGATCACGTAGATGTTTTCCAATTCAGTAAGTTTTGGCCAAAATAATTCATAAGAATCGATTTGCTTGCCTTTAACAGGATTATAAACAGCTCTTTTCCATGGCCAAATTGCATTTAGCGAGCCTAAAATAAAACCAATTAACAAGGCAATTATTTTCTTAGGGTAGTGTTGTAAAAACAATCGCAATGCTTTAGACAGAACAAGCAATCCGCTAATAGAACCTAATGTGAATGCGAGCATTACTCCCAAAAGATTGAGTCGTTCAGGATCTTCTAAAAAACTTAAGTCAAAAGAAACGAGATCGACTAAAGTAAAATACAAGGCATTGACTGAATCGATTAGTAAGAGGGTGTAATTTCCCAACACGAGTAGTAAGAAAGATCCCGAAAGCCCGGGTAAGATCATCCCAGAGATGCTGATCATTCCGCAAATGAATACAAATATAAGATTGTCGTTTTCTTGCCCAGGGGTTAAGAAGGTGACGAGTAGACCAGATGCAAGCCCTAGAATAGTTACAATATATTCTTTGTAAGTATACCGTTTTGCTTTGATCCAAATAAAAAAAACAGAGGCTAGTATCATACCAAAAAATAAGCCCCAAACTTGACGAGGATAATATTGAATGAACTGATCTAAAATTAAAGAGGCACTGAAGAAACTAATGACAACTCCGGTGAATAGTAGACTTAAAAATGACCCGTTTATGTGGGTGTAAAAAGCTTTAAACTCTCTCTTAAATAATAATGTTAATGCAGTTTTATTGAATCTTGAAAAAGAGTAAATGAGTTCTTCATAAAATCCAGCAGCTAAAGCAACAATACCTCCAGATACGCCGGGGATTTTATTGGCTACTCCCATGGCAATTCCTTTGCAAATCAATACAAGTTTTTGTCTTTGAGTTTTTTTAGGCTGCATTGCTTTTTGTGTTCGAATTTCGTTCAAGGAAATATAGAAAAAGAAATCCAAAAAGCATCATGGCGATTGCAATAAGAAGTTGAGGGTCTCCTTCAAAATTCCAAGGTGCAGTATATTTTGTTTTGATTGCAACTTTTTTACTTTCAGAAATTACCTCCCACGCAATTGCTTTTTGCCAAGGCCATATTTTGGGTAAAGCTCCAATCAGAAAACCTACTAAAACCATCAAGGTTGTTTGTTTTTTATTCGTAAACAACCATTTTAGTATTCTTGAAAAGGATTTTAATCCAATTACAATACCCAATCCAATGACAAGGAGTCTAGAATAGATTTGTACAAAATTATCCCATTCAAAATTGACTAATGCAAGAATACTATTCTTAGAAGTATGCAATACCACTTCATAAGCCCCTAGAAGGATGTATATGAACGAACCCGAAATGCCGGGGAGGATCATGGCAATGATTGCAATCATCGAACAGAAGAAGAGATAGCCTAGACTAATTTCTCCACCATTCGGAGTGAGTTGCGTTATGCTGTAAGCTACAAGAAAACCGAAAGTCAAAAAGAGTATTGAGGGTATCGATTTGGGTTGGTTTTGTTTTAAAAGTAGCAGGATACTACAACAAATAAGCCCAAAAAAGAAAGCCCATACTGGGATAGGATGCTCCTGTAATAAATAATGAACAACTCCTGAGAAAAGAATAATGCTTGTTCCCACCCCCAACACTAAAGGGAGTAAAAAACGCCCGTTTATTGTTGCCCAAAAAGAAGAAAATCCTTCTTTTTTAAGGACAAGTAATGATCTAAAACTAATCTGGTCTATCGAATTGATTAACTCTTCATATATCCCCGCAATTAATGCAATAGTACCTCCAGAAACACCGGGGATGACATCGGCAATCCCCATTGCCATACCCTTAAAAAAGAGGCTGAATTTAGTTTGTGGTTTCTTTTTCAAAAAAAAAAAATTAGGTAGTGGGTTAGGAGTTGTAGAAAATTCCTTTGAATTCTGGAAATAAATTCAACAAACTTTCTGAGGGAACTTTCTCGTTTTTGCGAAGATCTTGTATGAAAAATTCAGCTTCATTTAATCGACTTAATCTACGGTAGCTTCCCGCAATTCTAAAATCAATTTCATCGGCATCGGGAAAAAACTCCTTTGCTTGATGGCCAATTGTAATTAACTTTTCCCATTCGTTTAAAAAGATTAATGTATTCATCCATTCAATCCAAATTTCGAGTTCGTAGTTCCCAAGTTGCACTGTGTTTTGATAAGCAATTTCTGCTTCGGTATAGTGCCCTAAGGTTTGTAACAATAATGCATTTCGTTTGTTGTAACCTACACTATCTTCGTTTATGATCAATGCTTTTTTTGTGTAATAAAAAGCTTTATCGATATCTTCAAGGTGGATATAAAAATCGATCAATGCATTCCAGCTTTTTTCGCTTGCTGGATCTTCTTGCACCGATTTTTTAAAGTATTGTAAAGCCAACATATCATTTCCAAGAGCCTGATGACATTTTGCTATTCTTAAGTATGCATACGAACTGGGATCATCAATTTGGATAGAGATTTGAAAATTCTCAATAGCTTCATTAAAGCGCCCCATTTTTTCTAGAACTTTCCCTTTTTCAATATAGGCTCCAGTAAATTGATCTTCAGAAATGATTGCAAAATCGAAGGCACTAAGGGCTTCTTCGTTGCGATCCAAGTTGAGGTATTGTTTGCCAATCTCGTGCCACGCAATTTCGTTATATGGATTTTTTTCTAAAACAGAATTCAGAACTTCGATTGCTTTTTCATATGATCTTTCATATTCAAAACAATACAAAAGATTGTAGAGAACTTGGTAGTCTTCGGGATCTTCTTCCAATGCCAATTTGAAATACGCTTGCGCATTACTGTAATCTTCCAGCACCATATATTCCATTCCCAATAGGCACCAAATTTCAAGCTGTTCGTCAGAATGCTGTAAAGACTCTAAAAGCAATTCTATGGCAGCGTAATGTTCTTTGTTTTTTGAGAAAATTGTAGCTCGTTGTACAAATATTTCTTGGTTGTGTGGATCGAGTTCTTGTATAGAATCTAAAAGGACTTGTGCTTGGTCGTCTGCTCCATCAAAAATCAAAAGTTCAGATTTTAGTAGGAGTAAGTCGCTGTGTACAGGGTGTTGTTTTATGGCTAAGTGTAAGGCTTTTTTTGCGAGATTAATCTCACCAGAATCAATGTAATATTGAATGATGCATTCAAAATCCTCAGCATCAAAGTAGTACACTTCATTGGTTTTTAGCATTTGCTCAAACCTTGGAATTGGTGAATCAGAATTATTTGAAAACGAATTTTGCATGCGTCTGAGATTTGCTTATTTAAAGTTAGATAGAAGTATGCTTTTATCTATTAAAAAACTCAATTGTTCTTAACAAAGTAATTAACAGTTTTTAGGTTCATATACTGTCTAATATCTCAGATATAATAGCACATCCGTTTCTTATTTCGTCTAACGAAATTGTCAATGGTGGTGAAATACGTACCGCTTTCTTTTCCCATAACAACCAAAATAAAAGCAGGCCTTTTTCCATGGCCTTCAATACAACTGTATTTGCGATTTCTTCTGTTTCAAAAATGGGTGCTAGCATCAAACCCGTCCCATTAATTTGCTTTATTTTGGGGTGTTTCAATAACGACCGGAACAGCTTTTCTTTTTCTACAACAGCTTCTATAAGCTGTTCTTCTTTAAGTGTACGTAGGGTCGCAAGAGCTGCTGTAGCAATAATTGCATTCCCCCCAAAAGTTGTAATGTGCCCTAACTTTGGATTCTCGGTCAAATGATCCATATGGGCAGCCGAACTACTAAATGCTCCAATGGGTAAACCGCCTCCCATGCCTTTACCCATGACTAAAATATCGGGTACTACATCATACTGTTGAAAGCCAAATAGTTTTCCAGTTCGACCAAAACCAGGTTGAATTTCATCTAAGATAAGTAAGGCTCCAACTGCCTTGCAGCGTTCTTTAACTTTTTTTAGATACCCGTTTTGTGGAACTATAAATCCGGCACCACCTTGAATGGTTTCAAGTAAAACGGCTGCAGTTTTTGTTGTTATCTTGTCAAGATCGTCGGCATTATTAAATTGGATGAATTGAATACCAGGCAATAAGGGTCGGTATGCTTTCTTTTGCTGTTCTGCGCCTAAAAGACTCAATGCCCCGTGAGTACTTCCATGATATGCGTTATGAGCTGCTATCAATTCGCCTCTCCCTGTTACTCTTTTTGTAAGTTTCAAAGCACCTTCAATAGCTTCGGTTCCTGAATTCACAAGATAGGTTACTCCAAGACTTTCAGGAAGCTCCGCAGCTAGTTCTTTGGCTAAATCTACTGCTGGTTCTTGAGCAAATTCCCCATAAACCATTACGTGTAAATATCGCTCTGCTTGTGTCTTTATCGCTTCAACTACATTGGGATGACAATGCCCAACACTGCAGGCCGAAACCCCAGCAATAAAATCTAAATAGGCTTTTCCATCGGTATCGTATACATAACTGCCTTTGGCATGGTCTACAACAATTCCCAGCGGGTATGGAGTTGTTTTGGCTTGAAATTTTAAGAAATCCTCTTGAAGCTTTTTCATTCTTTGGATATTGAAACTTCTGGAACTTTTGCACGTTCTACATTTTCTATTAAGAATAAATCTTCGAAGGTGTCTGGACGTTCGTCGATTCGCCAAAGAAAACCATCTAGCTTTCTCAAATTCTTGTCAATTTTTTCTTCTGGAAAAACTTCTCCATCTGGGCTTATGTAAAATGAAATTTCGTTGATTTCATTGTTCAGAAAAACAATATCAAGGGCACTGCAAATGGTTTTATTGATTCCAATTAATTCCCCAGTATCGGAGTATAAATAATAAATAACCATGGTGTTTTTTATGACATCTAAGTTTTTTAGAGCACCATCCTCAAAGTCTCCGTAGAGTTCGCTTCCAACAATTTGATTATATCCATCGGCACTGATTGAGTCTTTTTCGATGATGAATGCATTACCGAAAATCTGTAGCGAGTCTAATTTTTTTTCTCCAGGCTCGGTTAGTAAATGAATTACCTCTCCACTCATTTGACTGTCGCCAAACCATAAGACTGGGTTTTTTGAATTTTTCTCGTCATCGCTTAAAATCTGATCTTCTTTTTTGGTTAGCGGGCGTTTGTGTAATTCAATTTTACCAATTTGATTGTCTAGGTACAATGAATCTGACTTTCCACGAATGTCAGATTTCAAAATCTTTACATTGTAAAAGCCCCTCAATACGCGATGCTCTGACGGACCCGTACCAATTAGAGTATCGGCTTTGATGTAAAGCGAATCATTTTCTAAAAGATTAATTGCATAGGCACGTCGTGTAATAATAGCAGAATCTTTTGCTTTAAAAATCTCTGCATAATTCCCTCGGATGATAGAATTATTGATGGTGTCTGTAATGGAGATATCATTGGTTGCAGCTGCATACTCCCTTTCGTTTTCGAAGTAAAGACTATCACCTTCAATGATTTTTTGGTTGTAGTTAATTAGGGCGTTCTTCTTGAAGTTTCCACGTTGTGCGTCTAAGTTGTAAAACCCACGTTCGCAATAAATATCATAATCAGCTCCAATGATCTTTGTTGGCCCGTATAAGTATGCCTTGTTTGTTTCTGTAAAATAGTCCAATTGAGCAGAGGTGACGTTGTACTCTGGATTTGTAATGCGCACATTGGAGATGAATCGATATTTTTTTTCATTCATAAAATACTTCCCACGATTACTCTTCAATACGCTACTGCTGTCAACAACAGTTCCTGGTGAATCATAATAGGCAATATTTTCGTTCCGATCGATGTAGAGTGTATCGGTTTCGAGAGACATGTCGGGTTGTTTTAGAAAAACATTTCCCCATGCTTTTGCTTTTCCATTAGCCCCATCATATTCTAGATAATCACTTGTCATTCGAAGCGTATCACCTTGTGTAAAAACAACCTCTCCTGCAGCTTCAAAAAAGTTTTTCTTGGAATAGAAAAAGGATTTGTCAGATACAACTAATGCTCCTTTATGAAATAAATGTACACGTGTGCTTCCTTTTTTTAATAAAATATTTGCTCCAGGATATTGTGCTTCATCTTTAGCAAACGACCCTGCTTGTCGGATTTCAACAATTTTGGGCTCTTGAGCAGATACAAATCGCACTCCAAAGCTAACAAAGAGAAGAAAAACAAGCGTTTTTATAAATTTCAAGCTGTAGGTGTTACTGTTTTTTGTTTAACGGAAAATCGTTTGTTTACGATCGGGTCCTACTGAAACAATCTTAATGGGTGTTTCGAGTTCTTTTTCAAGATATGCGATGTAGTCATTGAATTCTTTTGGGAATTGATCTTCAGCTGTTAAAGCTGTTAAATCTTCTTTCCATCCAGCTAATTCAATATACTCAGGCGTCACATGTTCTGGTTCAATGCTAAAGGGAAGGTGTTCAATAGACCCTTCAGAAGTTTTGTACGAAGTACATACCTTGATGGTTTCAAATCCAGAGAGAACATCTCCTTTCATCATCATAAGTTGTGTAACTCCATTGACACGAATTGCATATTTAAGAGCAACAAGGTCAATCCAACCACAACGTCTTGAACGTCCAGTTGTAGCTCCAAATTCCATACCAACACGCCCCATGGTTTCTCCAGCTTCATCAAACAATTCCGTTGGGAAAGGTCCACTTCCTACACGAGTTGCGTAGGCCTTGAAAATTCCAAAAACCTCACCAATAGTATTGGGTGCAATACCCAAACCAGTACAAGCACCAGCTGCTGTGGTAGTTGAAGAAGTTACGAAGGGGTAAGTACCAAAATCTATATCCAGTAACGATCCTTGTGCACCTTCAGCTAATACCTTTTTGCCTTCTTTTAAAGCGGTATGTAAGAAGTTTTCACTGTCTACAAAAGGTAGTTTTTTGAGTTCATCTATTGCCTTGAAAAAAGCTTCCTCAAGTATTGATAGTTCAAATTCAATTTTACCCTCGTAAAAGTCAAGCATTTTCAAATGCTTCGTTTTTAAATTTTCATATCGTTCTTTCCAATCTGGAAGTAAAATATCACCAACCCGAATTCCATTTCGTCCGGTTTTATCCATATAGGTTGGTCCAATCCCTTTTAGAGTAGATCCAATTTTCGCTTTTCCTTTTGAAGCTTCTGAGGCAGCATCTAACAAACGGTGGGTAGGAAGAATCAAATGCGCTTTTTTAGAAATTAAAAGCTTGTTTGGGAAATCAATATTGAAAGGAGCTAGTTTTTCAATTTCTGTTTGAAAAATAACAGGATCAATTACAACGCCATTACCAATTAGATTGAGTGCCGTTGGATGAAATATTCCAGAAGGAATGGTGTGTAATACATGAGAAAACCCATCGAATTTAAGGGTGTGACCTGCATTTGGTCCCCCCTGAAATCGTGCGATAATATCATAATTCGTGGTAAGGACATCCACAATTTTTCCCTTTCCTTCATCTCCCCATTGGAGACCTAATAATAAGTCAATAGACATAGTATGCTAATGTTATATTTATGATTCTTTTTTAGTGCCGTAAAAGTATAAAGAATGGTGATGAATATCAACATTAAACACCTCTTCAATTGTTTTTTTTATGCTCTGAATTCGTGGATCGCAAAATTCCTTTACTTCTCCTGTGTCAGTAAGTATAATATGATCGTGTTGTTTGTCGAAAAACGACTTTTCGTACTGAGCCTGATTGTTCCCAAATTGATGTTTTCTTACCAATCCAGATTCTAGTAAAAGTTCTATGGTGTTGTACAATGTGGCTCGACTTACACGGTAGTTTTTGTTTTTCATCATGATATAGAGCGACTCGATATCGAAATGGTCATCGTTCTCATATATCTCATGGAGAATTGCAAAACGTTCAGGAGTCTTACGGTGTTTGTTCTGGTCCAGAAAGTTAATGAACACACCCTTGACAACTTCTTGAGGATTTTGTGTTTCCGTCATAATCATGATTTAGGTTACAAATGTATTGTTTCTTTAACTATTCTCGGGTAACTTTTTCAATTCCATTTATTTTAAGCAAATTGTTGACCAATTTATCCAAGATCATACTGTTTTTCACACGTACGTTTATTGAACCATTGAATAGTCCTTCATCCGTATCGAAATTGATTTTAAAGATATCGGCATGCATATTATTCGAGATAACTCGGGTTACTTGATTGACAAGTCCAGCCTGATCAATCCCACTCAGTTTGAGTTTCGCACTGAACTGTTGTTCAGATGAATCAACCCACCACGCTGGTAAAACTCTGTAAGCAAAGTTAGACTGTAACGATAGTGAATTAGGACAATCGTGACGGTGTACCTTCAGTCCATCATGAATGGATAGAAAGCCAAATACTTTATCACCTCCTATAGGGGTACAGCATTTGGACAAGGAATAGGGGAGTTCTTCTTTGTCTTTTCCGAAAACTAATTTATCGAAGGTTGATGTAAATTCATCTCGATCGTTAATATTCTTACGCGCATTGGACGTGATTCTTTTCTTGATGAAATTAAAAAATGTGCTGTTGTAACTAGCTGCAAAATCTTTTAATTTTTTGTTGTCGACGATGCCAATTCCAACACGATAAAATAAATCCAAACTGGTATTGACTTTAAAGTACAATACTAACCTTCGAATGGTTTTGTCGTTCAGGGTGATCTTTAAGTGTTTGAGTTTTCTTCTCAATAATTCTTTCCCGTCTTCGGCAATGCGTTTTTTCTCTTCGTTTAAAGCAACTTTTATTCGTGATCGTGCCCGAGAAGTAATTACATGATCCAACCAATTTGCCGTTGGTTTGGAATTTTCCGAAGTAATGATTTCAACGTTTTCACCACTTTTTAGTGTTCGACTCAAAGGAACTAGTTTCCCATTGATTCGTGCTCCTCTGGCTTTTGCACCAACTTCGGTATGAATACTGAATGCAAAATCAAGAACAGATGAACCGGTAGGCAGTGACTTTAATTCTCCTTGGGGTGTAAAAACAAAAATTTCTTCTGAATAGAGGTTGAGTTTAAAGTCCTCAACAAAATCTACCGCATTACTTTCTTTGTTTTCTAAAACTTCTTGAACGCGGTTTAACCAGGTGTCAATTCCACTTTCTTTCTGTTCTCCTTGCTTGTATCTGAAATGTGCAGCATAGCCTTTTTCTGCAATTTCGTGCATACGTTCTGAACGAATTTGCACTTCAACCCATTTGTTGTTGGGCCCCATAACTGTTATGTGAAGTGATTCATATCCGTTTGATTTTGGAGAAGAAATCCAATCCCGAAGTCGGGTAGGGTTTGGTGTAAAGTGATCTGTAATGATTGAGTAAATTTTCCACGCTAAAAACTTTTCATTCTTGGGAGTGGATTTATAAACCACACGTATTGCAAATTTATCAAACACCCCTTCATATGGGATATTTTGTTTTTGCATTTTCTTGTGGATCGAGAAAATCGACTTACTCCTTCCTTTTATGAAATATTTTAAACGTTCTCCATTGAGCGATTTTTCAATGAATGCCGAAAAATCTTTTATGTATTTCTTTTGTTCTTCCTGACCGCCTTTGATTTTGTCTTTTATGGCATCGAATCGGAGGGGTTCGGTGTATTTTAAACTTAAATCTTCTAGCTCTGTTTTGATATTATACATTCCAATTCTATGAGCAATTGGAGCATAGATGTATAGTGTTTCCGAAGCAATTTTCACCTGCTTATGCTCTGGCATAGAATCCATGGTCTGCATATTATGCAGACGATCCGCTATTTTGATGATGATTACTCGGATATCATCATTCAGCGTTAAAAGCATTTTCCGAAAGTTTTCTGCTTGTAAGGAAACATCGGTATCTTTTTTTAGGCTTGAAATTTTAGTTAACCCGTGCACTATTTTTGCAACCGTATTGCCAAAAAGACGTTCAATATCGTCTAAAGTATATTCAGTGTCTTCAACTGTATCATGTAGTAATGCAGCTGCAATACAAGTAGCGTCTAATCCTATTTCCGATGCAACGATCTTCGCAACCGCAATGGGATGGAATATGTATGCTTCTCCCGATTTTCTTCTTTGGTCTTTGTGGGCATCGACAGCAGTATCAAAAGCCAAACGTATCAGCTTCTTGTCTTCTTCATTGAGTTGAAGGTAGCTGATGCGAAGCAATTCTTTGTATTGCTTGGCAATTTCCTTATTTTCTATCTGTTCGTCGATTATCATCTTAATAGTAAATTACGGAAACTAATTTAGCATCCAAAAGTTTCTTCTCATTTTCTTTGACGAAGTGCTTCAAATAATATAATTCCCGCTGCAACAGAAACATTAAGTGAATCATTGACTCCTAACATGGGGATAACAATATGATTTTCACTTTGTTTGCACCAACCGTCTGTGAGGCCAATATCTTCTGTACCCACAGCGATAGCTGTTGCCTCGGTATAATTTTCTTCGGTATAAGCTTTTGCTTTTTCAGATAGAGCGGCACTATAAAGTTTTATGCCATTTGATTTTAAAAAAGAAAAAACCTCTTCATTCGAAGCAATTGCTATTGGAATTGAAAACATACATCCTACGCTAGACCGAATTACATTGGAATTATACAAGTCGGTTTTGGAATTGGCAATGATTAGGGCGTCAGCTTTTGCGGCATCAACTGTTCGAGCCAATGCACCAATATTACCGGGCTTCTCAGGAGCTTCTGCAATAAGAATAAGCGGATTTTCTTTGAGTTTGAGTGAGGTTAAGCTGTGCTCTTTTTTTTGTGCCACACCCAGAATATCCGATGTAGATCGATAGCAAAGAGTTTTGAACAATGTTGCAGATAACTCATAAAGAATACAGCCATCATCTTGTTTTTCAATGATTAACTGCTCTGTGTTTTTAGTTCGCGCGGTATCGGTGACATAGAGTTCCTCAATGGTGTAACCTGCTTGAATAGCATAAGTAAGCTCCTTTATTCCTTCAATTACAAATTGATTGTTTTCAGCTCTTTTCCTTGCCTTGTCTTGAAGTCCTTTGAGGATTTTGACTTGAGGATTTTGAGCACTCGAAATGTATTTCATTAATTTTATTTCCTAGAATATTTCTCCATGTAGCGTTTCCATAGTTCAGTTTGGTGTGTCTCTAATGAAAGTGCTCTTCCTTCAACAAAGGCATGTGTAAGTTGATTGGTTCGCATATCCAAAGCATCACCAAGAGATAAGAATAGGGTAGCGTCTTTCCCAACGGTTAGACTACCTAAACGATCAGCTACTCCAATGATTTTTGCTGCATTCAAGCTTATCATTTGTACTGCAGTCTCTTTTGGAACACCATAGGCTGCAAAACTTCCTGCATAAAACGGGAGGTTACGAGTATTCATACGTTCCATTCTTCCACTCACATCAACGGTGATCAATAGGCCAGCATCCATAAGGATTTTAGCCATTTTAAAAGGAAGTTTTATGTCTTGATCTTCTTGAGTTGGTAATCGGTGTGGTCTAGAGACAATTACTGGAATGTCGTGCTTCTTAAGGTAATCAGTTACCAAATGCGCTTCGTTTCCGCCAACCAAGACAATTTTTTTAATTTGATGTTCTTTTAAAAATTGGATTCCATCCACAATTTCGCGTTGACCATTGGCGTGTAAATACACTGTTTGACTCCCAACAAATGCATTGCTCATCGCAGCAAACGGAAGGTGTTTGGTTTTCGATTGCACTTGATTGTATGCCATCGATTCTTTTAAAAATCCACTGAGTGATTTTATTTTTTCTTCGTAACTCTTTTGATTGTATTTGATGGCACTACTTGGTCCTCTTCTTCTATTAGACGTATACACACGCGGCCAGTTGATGTGTAAACCTTCATCAGTTACAAGTGCAGCATCTTCCCAATTCCATGCATCGAGTTTAACAACCGATGAGCTTCCAGAAATAACACCACGTGTTGGTACTATTTGAGCGGATAATATCCCGTTGGGGCGTAAACTTTCTACTACTTTAGATTCTGCATTATAGGCAATAATGGTTCTGATGTGCGGAAGATATTCCCCAATTTCATTCAAATCATTGGTTGCACGAACGGCATCGACTTCTACCATACCCACGGTGCTATTTGCAGCTATAAATCCAGGGTATAGGTGTTGTCCAGTTGCATCAATAGTTTTACTGTATTCATTCTGTATGGCATCTGCTGTAGCGACTTCTATAATTTTCCCATCGCGCAAACCGATAGCACTGTTTTCAAGAACAGTTCCGTCGCCAATATGCGCAGTTGCCCCCAATATTAGAATACTGTTCTGTTGATCAGCTGCGGGTGTTTGTTGGGCTATTCCTAAAGTACAGCAAAAAAGGAATACGAATGTTGAGATATAATTTTTCATAATAATCAGATTAATCAAGTGTTTCACAATGGAATTCTACTGCCTTTTTCCGTTCTGGCTTTTGTGTTTTCGCACCACCATTTTTAGCGACTAGCATGTCTTGAATTAGTTTATTTTTTTCTTTAGCAATTTGTTCTACTTGCGCAGTAGCACGATCAAGATCATAGTATATAACTCCGTCGATCATAGTTTTTTCTGCTACGGCATATATGGACATGGGATGATCGCTCCACAAAACAAGATCAGCAGATTTCCCTACTTTAACGCTCCCAACTTCATCGTCAATATGCAATAATTTTGCTGGGTTTAGTGTTACAAACTTCCAAGCATCTTCTTCAGATACTCCTCCGTATTTAACCGCTTTTGCAGCTTCTTGGTTCAATCGTCTGGACATTTCCGAATCATCCGAGTTAAAGGCTACCGTAACTCCTTGACTGTGCATGATTGCACCGTTGTAAGGAATTGCATCATTTACTTCAAATTTATAGGCCCACCAGTCGGAGAAGGTCGAACCTCCAACCCCGTGTTCTTTCATCTTATCGGCTACTTTATAGCCCTCCAAGATATGAGTAAAGGTATTGATGCGAACGCCAAAGCGATCTGCTACTTTTAGTAACATATTAATTTCACTTTGAACATAAGAATGACAAGAAATAAAGCGTTTGCCATCTAAAATCTCAACCATGGTTTCCATTTCCAGATCGTAGCGTGGCGCTACAGTTTTAGCTTTTAGTTTTTTAGATAAGGCATTGTATCCTTTCCATTCTGCTTTGTATTCTTTGGCACGTTGGAAATAGTCGGTAAAAACCTGTTCAACCCCCATTCGTGTTTGTGGGAAACGTGCATAGCTTTGCCAATTCGATTGTTTTACGTTCTCGCCTAAAGCAAACTTGATGTATGGATCTGCATTGGGATATAAAAGCTCATCAGCACCAGCTCCCCATTTGGGCTTTATAATTGCAGAGCGCCCACCAATTGGATTTGCAGAACCATGAAGTATTTGCAGGGTCGTAACACCTCCCGATAGGTTGCGGTATAAATTAATGTCATCTGGATTAATTACATCTTCGATCGTTACTTCGGCAGAAGAGTTTTGTCCACCTTCGTTGATACTAGACGCACCAATATGCGAATGCTCATCAATAACGCCACTGGTTAGGTGTTTACCTGTCCCATCGATTACACGAGCTCCCGGAGCTTTGTCGATAGTACCAACTGCTTTGATTTTACCATTTACAACCCAAACACTAGCATTTTGCATGATTCCTTCAGCTTCATTGGTCCAAACGGTAACGTTCGTGAATACAATATTTTCTGAAGTTGGTAGTGTTTTGAAGCCAAATCCATTATTCGGATAGGTTATCGGGAGTATTTTTTGGAGAACTTCTTTACTTTTTTTATCTCTTTTCGCTTTTAAATCTTCTATTTTGTTCGCAGACCAGCTAATTGCCGATCCATCAAAGAAAGTTCCATCGCCATCAAAGCTATCCGGGTCACTTATTTTAGATTTCAGTTGTGCAAATTTAGTTTTGGTACTGTCACTGATTTTCAGTGTAAGCCAATCATTACTATAACGAGCTACTGTTTTTAAGGTTGTTGAGTTTTGAACCGTTTTTGCACTTATTTTAGCAGCACTTTTAGACAGCGTCAGTTTATACGAATCATTGTTTATGCTTAAAGCATATGTTCCATCAATTGTAGTTTTTGCTGAAGCCTGAATGATGTGTTGTTCTCCTTGTACCCAGTTTTCATGAATCTTCGTTTCTTTTTCGAACAAAGGGCCATCGGTCACCAAAAGATTTGCATAAGCTCCTTTTTTCAACTCGCCAACATTTCCTTTCTGCTTAATCAGCTGCGCTGGAATTGTTGTCAAAGCAGCTAGTGCTCTTTCTGGAGATAATCCATGTTGAACAGCTTTTTTGATATTGGGAAGGAAACTCTTTAAGCTTTTTAAATCACTAGATGTGAATGCAAATTTAATTCCAGCATCAGCAATTGCTTTTGGGTTTGCTGGAGCTTGATTCCAATAACGCATTTTATTCAATGATATTTTTTGTGCAAGGAAGGGATCATCTACATCAAAAGCTGCAGGGAAATTCACAGGAACCAAAAGTGTTGGATTGAATTTTTTGAGTGTACTCAATTGCTCATATTCCGTACCATCTGCTTTTATGATATAGTTTTTTCCAAATTCTTTTCCAATTTTTGCAGCACGCGCTACATCCAGTTTATTAGAAGTTTCGAAAATAGCAGGAAGCATTTGATTTTTGTTTAAAGCTTCTAATGCAAGGTCTTTGTTTATTGCTCCTCCGTTTGCATACCAAGTTGCATCGTGGTATACTTGACGAATAAGTGCCATAGCACCCATAATAGACCCCGGGTAGTATTGCCCTGATGTATTACTTTTTCTGAACGATAGGTGTTGGGCTGCACGATCTTCGATCATGCGATAACCATTACCTTGAATGTCGTTTAAAGTAACCAAAACACTTGAGCCTCGGTGAATGCCTTCTTTTCGGTGGGAATTGACTACACCGAAACCTGCGGCTCTGAGTTCTTTCGCTTTTTTATTGTCGTATTTAAAGTCTGAACTACTGTCGTAATCTGGTATGATATGATCATTCCAATAGTACCCTTTTCGATTGGCATTATATTGAACGCTTCTTCTTCCACTCGATTTGCTTTTTACGGCAGCAATTCCGAAATCAGAATGTAATTCTACAAAGGAAGGGTAAATGTGTTTTCCTTTAAAATCTACAACAACAGCGTTTTTTGGAATTCTTAATGCAGTCCCTACGGCTTTTACTTTTCCGTTTTCAATGAGAAGCATTCCATTGTCTAGTTTTTGTAACGGATTCATATGAATGATTGCGCCTGTCAACATAATTTGTTTCGAGTTTTCCGTTTTAACGCCCTTGTTTGTTGGGAAATAATCTTGCGCATGACTGGCAAAAGAAACAAAAGCTATTAAAATAAAATGTAATGGTTTCATTCGTTTTCGATTTTATTGAATGAAAGTACGCTTTTTAGTGTTAAAATTTAAATTTATTTTGAAGATCGTAAGCAATAAGAAAAGCAACTATTTGATTGTATGTTTTAATTCCAGATTCCTGACCATTTGCTTTGAGATAAGCATCATACGATTCTTTGAAAAATGGTTCAAAAGGGTTCTTATATTCTTCCCAGAAATCTCGGCTTTCAGCAAAGTTTTTGAGGATCCCAAGGTTTAACTGCTGAACTAATATTTTTGCTTGATCTGGATCTCTTTTTATTAAATCACTATAACAATGTCGAAACCCAAAAAGGACCGCAGCATACTTTAAATAGGGGTCGGCGTTATTAAAGGTATTGATAAACCCAACGAAATTCGCTTCATTCTCGGCAGCATATCCGAGTTGATGTGCCATTTCGTGGGCAATGGTTACGGGTAAATTGATTTTCGGCATTCGCATATTGACTTGGGCTTCTAACGTAAATGGGTTTAGATAACCTGCATAGCCCATATAACTCAGTGGCAAACTGAATAGAGATGCTTTTACTTGAGGCACATCAACACTACTGATCCATAAATCGTCGTAGGAACTTTGAATGCGATTAGCAATTTCTTTTTTAGCATATGGAATAGAAACCGCAAGGGTGTCCGAACTGCTGAGCTGACTGTGGAGCGTATTACTCAATATAGCAAAACGTGTCGTAAGATCAATCAACAAAGAATCGGAGTATTGTTTTTCAGTAGGTAGTTTTTCTGCCAGAGGAGTTCTGTGGTAGTTGATTCCCCAGTTTAATTGAAAGAGTAAAAACAATAAGCTAAAGAAAACACCAATATCGATGATATCGCTGATTTTTGGGAATCTGAATTTTAGTAAAAAACGGGTTATTGAATAGCAGATGTATATCCCTAAACTTAGATATAATAAATCACCAAAAGAGAAGGGTATGGGCTTTATGAAAACGTGCTGGAGATTGAATAGGAAAGGGTAAAAGGTTTGTGAAAAATAGAATTCTACTTTTTCAGGATATAAACTAATAACTCGAATCAGAAGTATTTGTGGAAGTATACTTGTTGCCAGTAAGATTTTGGTTCGGCTGACTTTCATACGACTAAGATAGCAATTAGCGATTAAAAAGCAGTTAACGATTTTTTGTCTTAATTTGCATCTATGAAGGAAGAAATGATTCGTGGTAAAGATGCTCTTGGTGGTTGTTTTTTTACAGGCTGTGCCTGTTTCTTGGTAGGAACGATTCTCCTAGCTCTTTTTGTCTTCCGAGGAGAATTATTCTAGGTATACAAGCTAAGTTAGACCGAAACACAAAATCTGTTTAGTGCTATGGACTTGCACTAAAACAAAAAACCCATCCGAAGATGGGTTTTTAGAATCATATTTTTTTTATTCGATTACTTCAACAATCTCTAATTCAAAGATTAAGTTGGATCGAGGAGGAATACCCTGTCTGCCTTGTTCTCCGTATGCAAGTGTATAAGGAATGAAAATGGTTGCCTTATCACCGGTTCTTAATAAACGTAAACCTTCTTTAAATCCTTCAATCATTTGAGCTTCTGGACTACAATCCGCTGGAATAGGTTGATAGGCTTTTGCAGCTTTACGTTGTTCATTTACTGCATCTAGTGCTTCTGCAATTGTCAAGTCACTTGTTTCAAGTAAAGTTCCATCTTCATAGTAAACTGCATAATGTGTTTTTGCTTTGTATGTAGAAGTTACTTTAGGTCCATCTCCTTTTTTTGTTATGAGGTATTGGAGTCCTGATTTTGTTGTTGTTGCTTTTGCTCTTTGCCCTTCAAACTTATCTTGAGTATTGAGTTTGATGATTTGCTGACGCTCTTCTTTATCTGCTTTTTCAGTTTCGAGTTCTTGGAAGTGATTTTTGAAAATAGAAGGAGCTTTAAATTTTTTCGCATCAGATCCTTTACGGATGATGGTTACTTTTCTGATGGTATCATTTTGTGCAATACTGTCAACCACATTCTGACCAATTACAACCTTTCCAAATACAGTATGTTTTCCATCCAACCATGGTGTTGCTTTGTGCGTAATAAAAAACTGACTCCCGTTGGTTCCAGGACCTGAGTTTGCCATCGATAAAATACCAGGGCCACTGTGAGAAAGTTCAGCGTCGATTTCGTCGTTAAACTTATAACCAGGATCACCTGAACCTGTTGCAGTTGGATCTCCACCTTGAATCATAAAATCTTTAATCACTCGGTGGAACACAAGGCCATCGTAGTAGTTTTTGTTTTTGTAGTTATCGCTTACAAAATCATTTTCTCCTTCACTAAGAGAAACAAAGTTTGCAACGGTTATTGGTGTTTTTTCAAGCTCTAGAGATACAACTATAGAACCTTTGTTGGTTTCAATATCTGCATAAAGACCATTTTCAAGTTCTGGGTATTGAGAGGCACATCCTACTAAGAGGATTGTTGCTAGTGCATAAAAGAAATTATTTTTCATTGGAATTATTTAAGTTGGTTTTGCAAATATGCGAAAATTTAATTTTTTATGGAATGTGATATTAATTTTATTTTAAAACGTAGGGGTTGATTAATTTCAACTTTTTCATCATCACCTTGATACCCGTAACAAAGATAGGACGGGAAAAGAAAGGTTGCAATCTCATTTACACTCAAAATTTTTACAGCTTCTCGAAGGGCAGGAAGTAGCTCTTCCTTATCAACTAAATATTTTACAGTTCCTAGTTCCATTTCGTCATAAAGTACAGTTCCGTCTAGGTCTTCGATTTTATAGTTGAAACGAACCAGGTCTCCTCTTTTAGGAAGTACTCTTTCATCTGATGAAACCAAGTAAGCATACCAAAAACCAGTTGACGAGGCTTTGTAGTCAAGTGTTGAGTCTCGGGCAATTATTTTTTTAAATTGATTTTGTTGCTTTTTTATGATGTCTTTATTCCGCTGAACTGAACCTTTGAGGAAGGATATCTTTGTTTCGTTGATCGGCTTTCGTGCTTGCGGCTCTGCACAGCTAATTAGGAAGCAAATCATCAAAAAATAAAAACTATAATTCCGCATATCTAGCTGAGTTGATCTTTATATTCTAGGATGGTTTGGTGTACCTTTTCTTTGGTAATTGCAAGGCTTTCATGCGATGCTCCTCCAGCAGCATTGTTGTGCCCACCCCCGTTGAAGTGTTTGCGAGCAAACTCATTTACATTGAATGTTCCTTTAGATCGGAACGACATTTTAACAATGTTTTCTTGGGTGTTTTCAATCATGATAATAGCCAATTCAATACCCTCTAAACTGAGCCCATAATTTACAAAGCCATCGGTGTCTCCTTTTTTAAAGTCACATGAATTTAGATCTTCTTGACTTAAGGTAATATAAACCGCTTGAAGTGGTTCTACTTTTACAAGATTGGAAAGTGCTTTCCCTAAAAGTTGTAAACGTCCAAAGCTATAGGTGTCATATATATTTTGGTGAATTTGTGCATGATCAATACCCAAGTCCAATAAGTTTGAAACTATGCTGTGGGTGATTGGCGTTGTCGATTGAAATCGGAAAGAACCACTGTCGGTTACGATTCCAGTATAGATGCAGGTAGCAATTGTTTTGTTTATTTTCGACACATCGAGAGCCTCCATGACATTGTATACCATTTCGCAAGTAGAACCTAAGCTAGGATCAGAATACATTAAGTCAGCATAGTCATCGGGTTGCTCATGATGATCAATCATCACTTTAATTCCTTTACATTTATTGATGACTTCATCCATGGGTTTTATTCTTCCTAGGCTGTTAAAGTCAAATGTAAAAATCAAATCAGCATCAAAAAGTAATTTTTGACATGCCTCTTCCTCTTGGTTAAATTTGATAATGGTTTCTTGATCCGGTATCCAATCCAAGAATTTGGGATATTCGTTGGGTGAAATTACGGTGCAGTTGTGCCCCATTTGATCGAGGAAGTGTTTCCAGCCTAAGCAACTGCCTAAGGCATCCCCATCTGGATTTTTATGTGGAATTACAACAATATTTTTGGGTGATGAAAGTTGTTCTCTTAAAGCAGGAATAAAGTTATTTGTCATAGCAGGGCTAAGATACCAATCCTTTCTTAAAAAAATATACTGTTTTTTAGATAATATTAATGTGTTTAATGTGAAGAGGGTCAAAAGAAAACAATAGAACCTTCTGTGTTAAAAATGCTCCTTTCTGGCTTCAATGTCAGTTGGTTTTAATAAGTTTGCAGCAGAAATAAAAACTATACTATGACAACAAATCGTACGTTCACGATGATTAAACCAGATGCTGTTGAAAACGGACACATCGGATCTATTTTAGAAAAAATCACATCAGCTGGATTTAAAATTGCAGCACTCAAAAAAACACAGTTAACACTTGCAGACGCAGAAGCGTTTTATAGTGTTCACAGTGAACGACCTTTCTTTGGAGAGCTTGTTGAATTTATGACCAGAGGCCCTATTGTTGCCGCTATTCTTGAAAAAGATAATGCTGTTAATGATTTCCGTGTTCTTATCGGTGCTACGAACCCAGCAGATGCAGCCGAAGGAACTATACGTAGTTTGTATGCAACCTCAATGGGCGAAAATGCAGTTCATGGTTCTGATAGCGATGAAAACGCAGCAATTGAAGGCGCTTTCCATTTTTCTGGAAGAGAGATCTTTTAACGCAAAACCAATTTAGATATAATTTCTGCGCCGAGCGTTTCGTTCAAATGGCGCAGAATTTTATCCTTTCCATACGACAATTCTTCTCTAAGCGGAGCAGAAGTGAGGTTTACAAAAAGTGTAGTTCCTCTAAAACTAACTTCTTGAGTATACTGCGCCACACTTGTTCCCATTGTTGTTTCCCAAGCTTGTTCCACACGCACCTTTGTTATACCACCCTTGATGTTTTTTTGATTGATCAATTCTCCTAATACTTCGGAGATGGATTGGGGTTCAAAAGATCTTTTTTTCTTTGCCATGGAATTATAAACTTATTTTTTCATGACGTTTATAGACATAGGTTTTGTCGCTGTGCTCTAATTCTAGTTGAGTTGCGTTAATAGAGATTATTTTCTCTTTCCAAGGTTGAAGTGCCTCTTTGTATTCTATATAAAAACTTCCTTCTATATTGACAACAGAGAAATCAAATTGATCTTCAGAGCTCTTGTAGTTTCCATTGAAACTTGGTGCTAGTTTTTTGCGGTATCCGGTTGTTGAATCTAGTTGATAAAAATCAACTAAAATGGCTCCTCCTCTGGGAGTAAACGTTTCTCCGTTTGATTCAACTTTTTCAATTTCCCAATAGCCATTGAGGTTCGTTAAGTCCTTTTCTGATACCGAAGTACAGCTTGAAATTATAAGCCCAATCGTTAATAAAAAGAATTTTGAAATGGTGTTTCTCATGCGAAATGAATAAGATTTATATAGGATTTTAAAGGTAAGAATTTAACTGAGATTAAAAACTTTATATGACAATTGGGTTGTTTTTAATGCTTCCATAGTACGATCTTCGTGTGTGTCTGAGAGGAAAATTTGTCCGAAGTGATTTTCTTCTACCAATTGCATAATCAAACTTACTCGATTTTGATCGAGCTTATCGAACACGTCATCTAAAAGCACAATAGGAGGTACGCCTGCTATTTTTTTGATGAAATCGAACTGAGCCAATTTAAGCGCAATTAAAAAAGATTTTTGTTGCCCCTGACTTCCAAATTTTTTGATGGGTTGCCCGCTGATTGAGAAAAATAAATCTTCTTTATGAATTCCTACGGTACTGAATTGTGCCATACGATCCTTGGGTAATTGCTGCTTTAGCAATGCAGCAAAAGATGAGTCGATCAAAGAACTTTCATACGCTAGGGTTACTTCTTCTTCTGATTTACTAATACTCTGATAATGTTGCTCGAAAATGGGAGTGAAATCAGCCAAAAATTCTTTCCTTTTTTCATGAATAGGAGTGCCCAATTCAATCATTTTCTGATCGTATATATCCAGTGTTTCTGGTTCAAAGGTTTGGTTTGCAGCAAAGTATTTTAAAAGTGCATTTCGCTGGCTTATGATTTTGGTGTAGTTCAGTAGTTGATTCAAATAAGTGCTGTCGGTTTGACCAATAACGCCATCCATGAATTTTCGACGAATACTGCTTCCTTCGGTTATTAAATCTCGATCGGAAGGGGAGATGATTACAAGCGGCAACAAACCAATATGATCTGCAATTTTCTCGTAAATCTTTCCGTTGCGTTTCAGTACTTTCTTATGTCCTTTTTTGAGGCTGCATGTTATTTTTTCACTTTGTTCGTTTTTCTCAAAAACACCATCTAGAGCAAAAAAATCAGTATCGAATTGAATGTTTTGAACAGCAGTTGGATTAAAATATCCTTTAGCAAAGCACAGATGATAAATAGCATCTAAAACATTCGACTTCCCAACCCCATTATTTCCTATAAAACAATTGATCCGGTCATCGAATTCAAAGCTTTCTGAGCTGATGTTTTTGTACTGAGTAAGGGTTAGGCTTTTGAGTTTCATGAATACAAATATAAGGATTCAACAGAAGGATTGCATGTTTTTAAAAGTACAATCTGCTGAATCATTAGGTTTTATTTGTTCCCTCTTCTTTTGTGATTTATTCTCCTTAATTTTGAAAAAAAAGACAATTGAATATTAAATCATTTTCAATCCTACTTTTATTAGGATGTAGTTATACCCTTAGTGCACAAATTGATTCCCTACAAACAATAAACTTAAAGCCTATTGAAGTTTCTGCCACAAGAATTTCTGGTTCCTTATTAGAAACCACTTGGTCTGTTACAAAACTCGATTTTAAAGAACAACAAGATCAAATGCAGCAACTCTCGTTCAGTGAGTATGTTCAAGGTGTTCCGGGCCTATTTGCATTAAACAGTAATAATTTCTCTCAAGATTTACGCGTTTCTATTCGAGGTTTTGGGGCGCGTTCTGCCTTTGGAATTCGCGGCATCAAGATTTTAGTTGATGGTATACCAGAGACTACTCCCGATGGGCAGGGTCAAATCGATAATTTGGCATTGGGAAGTATTGCGGCTGTTGAGGTGATTCGTGGTCCGTCATCCCTTCTCTATGGGAATGCTTCTGGCGGCATAATCAGTATTGAAACTACGAGTGATATTGAGAAAAACTACCTAAAACCTATTATCACGTATGGTAGTTATGGTATGCAGAATTATCAAATAGAGGCTGGCGTTAAGAAGAATAAAACCACTCTAAGCATACTCGCAAATAAAATAAAAACGAACGGTTACAGAAGACAAAGCGGTTTTGAAAGTAGTGTGATTAATGCACGAGTCAAACATCAATTTTCTGACCAATCGGAAATAAATGTACTATTAAATTATACAGATAGTCCTGTTGCCGAGGATGCCGGTGGGTTGAATTTGGAATCGGTTCAGTCGGATCGCTTGCAAGCCCGCGATCGAAACGTAACCTTTAAGACCGAAGAAGCTGTAAAACAATTTAAGACGGGTATTTCTTTTCAGCATCAATTGAACTCAAAGTTCGATTTTTCAACCTATGGGTTTTATGCTAGTCGAGATTTTTATGCTCGACTTCCTTTTGGTTTTGGTGGGGTAGTTGCTCTAGACCGATCTTATTTTGGGCAAGGAGCTCAACTGAAATATAAAGGAGGCAAGCATCTAGCACAAATGGGATACAGTTGGGCAAGTCAATCTGATTTGCGTGAACGATTTGTTAATGACGAAGGAGAACAAGGTGCACTAACATTAAACCAAGAAGAAAACTTCAATACGCTTGGCTTTTATGTATTGGATGAAGTTTCGCTTGGGAAACTAAAGCTAGCTGGAGGTTTACGATACGATTCGAATCGTTTGGCTGCTGTAGATCGTCTGTTGACGAATGGAGATGATAGTGGAGATATAGCATTGAATGCATGGAGTTCTTCTTTGGGAGTGAATTATAAAATCAGTACGCAGCACTATGTATTTGCTTCTTTGGGTACAAGTTTTGAAACTCCCGTTTTGAGCGAACTTTCTGCAAATCCAAATGGAGCTGGGGGCTTCAACGCTAGATTGTCTGCGCAGGAAGCTCTTAATAAAGAAATAGGATATCGTTTTTTTAATTCCAAATCCCAATGGGAAGTTGTTCTTTTTAACATCAATACGGCTAATGATTTGGTCCCTTACGAATTGGAAGCCTTTCCTAGTCGAACTTTTTATCGCAATGCAGGGAAGACCAAACGAAACGGGATTGAGTTTGCTTATACAAGACAAAACAATCCGAATCTAAAAACTAAAATCAGCTATACCTATTCCGATTTTAGTTATGATTCTTTTACAACTCCAAATGGAGATTTCACAGGAAAACAGCTTCCTGGAATCCCCAAGCATATGGCATCTTTAGTATCTACGTTTACAAAAAATGGTTGGAATATTGCATTAAACAATCGTTTTCAAGGGCGTTTGTTCGCGAACGATTCCAATGAGGTTGAGGAAAAAGCTTTTCTAGTTTCAAACCTCAATTTGAGTTACCGTATAGAACAAGAGAAGCTGGTTTGGGTTCCCTTTTTTGGTGTTAACAATTTGTGGAATACGATCTATAACGACAATATTAGAGTCAATGCATTTGGTGGACGCTATTATGAGCCTGCACCAACACGCCATATTTTTGGAGGGGTACGCCTAACACTCTAGTCGTCCGTAAAATGTGAAGTTCGCTTGGGTTTTGCAAATTTTCCTTGATTGTATTCTTCTGATTTTCCGAAGGGTATTGAGAGGGATTTCCAGTTTTTGTTGGTAACCGTTTTTCCAATAAAAACAATTTGTCCCACATGATATGCATAATGCGCCAATTGACGATGCAATGCTGCTTGAACGGTTTGACCCATGTTACGAATGAAGACTTCCGTTGATAAATCTTCCTCTTTTAGCGTGTCCATAGCATCGAACAAACAACACCATCCCGATTCCCAAGCGTTTAGAATAGCCTCTTTTGTTTTTAAAGTATCAACAAATTCATCATTCCGGTTGCGCCATTCTTTTTCTCCGTCTGAACAAAGAAAGTCCGTCCAACGCGAAAGCATATTTCCGTTCATATGTTTTACAATCTGTCCAATACTGCTGCTTTCAGAACTGCTTTTCCAATTCATTTGATCTGTGTCGAGTTGCTCAAAAGTGCGATCGCCCAAAGCTTTGTAATGATAAAATTCTTTCTGTATGTTTTTTATGACCTGAGACATGAGTAAATGTTTTATTGTTTAAACTAAACGATTAGGCTAAAAACCATTCAGTACACGAAGTTTTTTATCCAAAATTATAGTTAGAATAAGAGGAGAAAAAATTAAATATACTTCTTTCTTTTAAAATATGAAAAATGAGCTTTCTGAATTAGAATAAAAAGGTTATTTTTGGGAACTTTAAAAACCCACAATGGCTACATATAAAAAACGCGGAGCAAAAAAATCAGTTACAAAATCTGATGTAAGCGAACACCAAACTGATAGTACAACTGCTGAAGTTTTCGAAACCCTCGACACTACAGCATCTAAGGCTGAGGAGTTTGTTGCGAAATATCAAAATGTAATTTTGATCGTAATCAGTGTAGTTACTGTTGGAGTTTTAGGTTCTTTAGGGTACCAATCTCTTGTAGTTGAACCCAATTCAAGAGAAGCAGTTGGTGAATTGAACCAAGCACAATACTACTTTAACCTTGCGGTTAACGGTCAAGACAACGATTCTCTATACGCTCGTTCTATTCGTGGCGGCGAAGGAAAATATGGTTTTGATGATATTATAGAAAACTACAGTGGTACACCTGCTGCAGATTTAGCTTCGTTTAGTGCTGGAATGGCATATTTGAATATGAAGGATTACAATGCTGCAATTGAATACTTGAAAGATTTTAGTTCAGATGATATTCTATTGAGCGCTTTAGCTAAAGGTGCTATTGGTGATGCTTATGCTCAATTGGATCAAAGTGATCAAGCTTTGAACTATTACACTCAAGCCATTAAGGCAAGCGAAAATGCGTATACTTCTCCTAAGTATTTATTTAAAGCCGGATTATTGAGTAGTTCTTTAGATAAAAATAGTCAAGCGTTATCGTACTTTAAGCGTATCAAAAACGATTACCCAACTTCAGAAGAAGCTTCTCAAGTTGAAATTCAAATTGGTCGTTTAGAAAACATAAACTAATTTCTTATGGCAACGGCTAATACGAATCTATCCGTTTATGACGCCGATGAAGTTCCTTCTGGAAAAAACTTTGCTGTAGCTATAGTTGTTGCAGAATGGAATGCTCAGATTACAGAACCTCTTTTTCAAGGCGCATACGATACCCTCATTCAGCATGAAGTATCGGCTAGCAAAATAGCACGTATCAATGTACCGGGTAGTTTTGAACTAATCTATGGTGCCAAGCATGCTCAGTCCAAAGGATTCGATGCTGTTATTGTTATTGGCAGCGTAATTCAAGGTGAGACCAAGCATTTTGATTTTGTTTGTGAAGGGGTTGCTCAAGGGATCAAAGACTTGAATATACAATCTACAATCCCCGTTATCTTTTGTGTGCTAACAGACAATAACCTACAACAGGCAATTGATCGTTCTGGTGGTAAACATGGGAATAAAGGTGTTGAAGCTGCTGTTGCAGCCCTAAAAATGGCACAGCTCTCCAAGCAATAAGTTGTCAACATTAGAGTACTTCTCTTATGTCACTATTGCGATTCTAGTAAAATCAATGTATTTTTATGTTTTAAGGAAAACCTATGTTTAAAGCAAACCTTTTTAAATTGAATCGCAACAAGCGATACAATTACACGCCCCGTTATTATGAAGGTAAAACGATTGAAAACCTTTATGATTTCGACTCAAAGTTCAACAAGTATCGTGAAACGTATAATGAAAACGATCTAGGGAAGCAATGGGGCGACGCACGTTTAGAAAGTAGAAATCGTGCTAACCGTAAAGTCACACCAACCTTGTTGATTATTATCGCGGTATTGATCCTTATTTTTTTATTTATTATAGATTTCGATCTATCTATTTTTTCGAGCTAACTCCATGGGAGACATCATAACTTTATTACCTGATCATGTAGCTAATCAGATTGCAGCTGGAGAAGTTGTTCAGCGCCCTGCTTCGGTTGTTAAAGAATTGATGGAGAATGCTATTGATGCAGGCTCCAGCCATGTGCAATTGATCATCAAAGAAGCCGGAAAACTTTTGATCCAAGTTGTCGATGACGGGAAGGGGATGAGTATTACTGACGCTCGAATGGCTTTTGAACGCCATGCAACTTCTAAAATTAAATCTGCAGACGACCTTTTTGCGTTAAATACAAAAGGATTTCGGGGAGAAGCATTAGCATCTATTGCTGCAGTTGCTCATGTTGAAATGCTTACTCGAACAGAAGAAGATGAAGTTGCTACACTGATAAAAATTGCTGGTAGTGAAATTCAAGAACAAGAACCTTCTGTAGCTCCTAAAGGAAGTTCCATAGCTGTAAAGAATCTATTTTTTAATATTCCAGCACGACGGAATTTTTTGAAATCCAATACGGTTGAACTGCGCCATATTATTGATGAATTTCATCGTGTGGCTTTGGCACATCCACAAATTGCCTTTACTTTTTTTCAAGGAGGACACGAATTGTTCGATTTGCCTGCGGCTAATTTAAGAAAACGGATTGTACATATTTTTGGCTCCAAAATGGATGAGAAATTAGTGCCAGTTGAAGAATCGACATCCGTATCCTCAGTTTCTGGATTTGTCCTAAAACCCAATGCTGCCAAAAGAACTCGTGGGCAGCAGTTTTTCTTTGTGAACGATCGCTTTATAAAAAGCCCGTTTATGCACCATGCAATCATGAATGCTTATGAAGGTTTGTTGGCCGACGGAACTGTCCCGGGATATTTTATTTTTTTCAACCTAGATCCGCAAACAATAGACATCAACATACATCCGACCAAAACAGAAGTTAAGTTTGAGGACGAACAGAGTCTATACGCGATTTTGCGTTCGTGTATCAAACACAGCTTGGGGATGTTTAATGTAGCTCCAACGCTCGATTTTGATCGCGATCCGAATCTCGATACTCCTTACAATCAAGTGAATCAAAATGCAGGGACACCTCAATTAGAGGTTGATTCTAATTTTAATCCATTTAAAAATCCAGAAGCGACTCGTTTCTCAAAACCCAACGAAGCCAGTTGGGAAAGCCTATATGTTGAAGTTGAGTCGCAACCGGTTTCCAATCTTTTAGAGCAGGAATTCAGCACTACAAAAGCATACGATGCGATTAAACTTTTTCAATTGATGAATCGGTACATCGTTAGTTCCATAGGTTCTGCCTTGCTTTTAATCGATCAACAGCGTGCACACGAACGGGTATTGTACGAACAATTTTTAACAACAATTACACAAAAGAAAACTGCGAGCCAACAATTACTATTTCCTTATTCTTTGGAATTAGACACCACGCAACAAGTACTTTTATCTGATTTAGAAGAAGTATTGGTTGAAGCAGGTTTTGTTTTTGAGCGAAGTTCCAATGCAGTAATCATCATTAAAGGGATTCCAGTTTCGAGTTCTGAAAAAGAAATTCCTAATATTTTTGAAAACCTGTTTGCTTCTTTAGAAAGCGATTTACCTGCTGATAGTTTTAGTCAATCAGATGTATTGTCAAAATCCTTAGCAAAAACTTTAGCAATTAAGAGAGGAGTGCCGATGAAACCCGAAGAACAACAGCGTCTTTTGGATGATTTATTTGCTTGTAAAGAAACCCAAGTGTCTCCTTTTAATCGTCAGATTTTTGTTACTTTGACTCAGGAAGAATTAGATAAAAAATTCATTTAATGGGGAGAATTACAGACACGATAAAACATTTATTAATCATCAACGGAATATTTTTCCTTGCGGTTAATCTTTTAGGAGATCAGGTTTATAATTGGTTTGCATTACACTATTTTCAAAATCCACGTTTTGAGCTTTGGCAACCCCTTACGCACATGTTCATGCACGGTAGTTTCAATCATATTTTATTTAATATGTTTGGACTGTATATGTTTGGTTCTCCTCTAGAATCTTTGTGGGGAAAAAAGAAATTTATATTCTTTTACCTTTCTGCTGGTTTTGGTGCTGCTGCAGTTCAGTTATTCGTTTATCATTTTCAGTTCAGTTCAGTCTACCAAGAGCTGATGAGTTTAGGGTATGGTCAAGATGCCATCAACATGCTCTTGAATGACGGTAAATATGATACTACAATTTTAAGTAGTGTTAGTGAAGAACAAATATCAAGCTTTTATCAATCATATTACGCTTCTATGGTTGGTGCATCGGGCGCCTTATATGGTGTTTTGGTGGCCTTTGCCATGTTGTTTCCCAATTCCGAATTGTATTTGATGTTTATACCAGTTCCTGTAAAAGCTAAATACATGATTCCATTTATGATACTGGGTGACCTTTTCTTTGGATTCAGTTCTTTTTCAATGGGACCAATTGCTCACTTTGCGCATTTAGGTGGTGCGATTACGGGTTTTATCATGATGCGTTATTGGAAGAAACAACAGTTTAATAATAACCGTTGGGACTGATGAGCACATTCGATAATCTTAAATATAAATACCAAAGGTTTACGATAGCTGAAAAGTTGATTGTATTGAATGTCATCTTTTTTGTAATTCCTTTTTTCCTTCAAACACTTTTTTATTTATTCAATATTCCAGACACTACCTTTCTGTCTTGGTTTCATTTGCTACCTAGTTTTACTGAAGTTCTTTATCGTCCTTGGACACTAATTACGTACAGCTTTTTACATGGAAGTTTTATGCATATTCTGTGGAATATGGTTCTTCTGTATTTTGTTTCACGGATGTATTTAAACTTGTTTTCAGAACAACAGTTCCTAAAGAATTATCTTTTGGGAGTTCTTGTTGGAGGCCTTGTTTTTTTAATTGGATATAATCTGTTTCCTGTTTTCAACGGCATGTATCCTCCTTTAGTTGGTGCTTCTGCTGGGGTAATGGCAATACTTATTTTTGTTGCTACTTATACGCCCAATCAAGAAGTGCGTTTGCTTTTTATTAATGTGAAGCTTCAATACATTGGTATTGCATTAGTTGTTGTTGATATTCTTCAAATTCCAAATGGAAATGCAGGTGGTAGACTTGCCCATTTAGGCGGTGCTTTCATAGGCTTTCTCTATGCAAATCAACTCCAAAAAGGAAACGACATTGGATCGGGTCTTGATCGATTATGGGGTTTTGTCAGCTCTCTTTTTGTAGCTAAGAAACCGAAGAACATGCACACCGTTCATCGTTCTCAAACCGTTTCAAAGAATAAAACCAAAAATGGACAACAACAGAAGATTGATGCAATTCTAGATAAAATAAGTACATCTGGCTATGAAAGCTTGACGCAGGAAGAGAAAGATTTTCTGTTCAGAGCTGGTAAAGACAATTAAAGAAGCGTTCTCAAATGAAATTGAATTTTTTCGAAAAATTATTGCTGTTTATTAATGCATTATTATTGATTTTCCAACTGATGTTGATGGGGAGCATTCCTTCTTTTTTTGAATTTTCAATTTTAAATTTATTTGTACCAGCCGTAGTACTTGTTAATATTGGTTTCTTTCTTTTTTGGCTATTAAGAACTAAATGGGTTTTTCTTCTTTTTATGGTAGCTTTCTTAATTGGCTATGGAGAATGGGGGCTGTTGTATCAGTTTCCAAGAACGCTTGTTCATACTAGTACCAATACGTTCAAGGTTATGACCTACAACGTTCGCCTTTTCAATCGCTATGATTGGATTAAAAATAAAGATGTTCCAAAGAGTATTCAGTATTTTATTCGTCAAGAACAGCCCGATATCATTTGTTTTCAAGAATATTCTAAAAACGAAGCCCCTGAACTTCCTTCTTATCCTTACAGTTACATCCAACCCGTTCAGCCTAATGGTAAATCGGGTATTGCAATTTTATCAAAATTTCCAATTACTGGCAACGGCTACATCAACTTTGATAACTCTACAAATAGCGGAATTTATGCAGACATAGAGCATCGAGGTAAGAAAGCTCGTGTCTATAATTTGCATCTTGAATCCATGCGAATTAACCTCAAAGACACACTCATCACGCAAGGGAATTCCGAAGGTTTACAACTTAAGTTCAACCAAGTGTTCAAAAAGCAATTGGAACAAATCAAACAGTTTGAAGCTGTAAATGTCAAAAATGAACTCCCTTCTATAATTTGTACGGATTTAAACAATTCTCAATTCTCTTCCATCTATAGAGCTTTGAAACAAGGACGAAATGATGCGTTTAAAGAATCTGGAACGGGACTTGGAACCACCTTCAATTTCTTTTACTTCCCACTTCGTATTGATTTTATATTAGTGGATCCAGTTTTTAAAGTAAATGCCTTTAATTCCTATGACAACAAGTTGTCCGATCATCTGCCGATTATGACAACGCTAGGATGGGAGTAATATCAATTTTTTTTAAATAAGAAGGGCTTTCTGGACCTAAGCAACAGATCAAGTCAAGTGCATTCAGATTCGATTTAAACCCCAGTTTAGATTCAAAAACTTGAATGTATTTTGGGAAGTGCAGAGTGGAGGTTTTTTTAGCAGAAACTAATGCTTCTCCGGTTGGATTGTATAGGGGTTGCTTCGTGCTTATGTTGATTTGGGTATCCAGCTCGAGCCAATCCGTAATAAGTTGGAGGATTTCCATGTTAAAATCGAGAAGTCTTTTGTGTTCCTTAAAAAAAACAGCTTCAAGTTCATCTTGGTAAAACTCAAAAAATGGAGAAGATTGATAAGCACTGACAAATGATTTCCAATGATTGTTCTGCCACATTTCTTCGTAACTAATCAATACGTCTTGATCAACCAAGCGAGTACCTTTGGAATTTTTTTCTATTGGAATACTAAGGTTTAATACTCCATTTGCACCAGCTATTTGTGTGCGATTGCGATAGGTCTGCTTTTGATAGAATGCTTGTGTTTGAATGTTGATGCATTCATGCTGAGCAAGAGCAGCTAGGGTTGCTACATTGGGTATATAAGAACTGAATATTTCGAGTTCCACCTTATGCCTTTTTGCGTTTACGGAAATACACCCATCCTTGCCATCCTAAGAAAATTGCCAATACATAGGGGAAGAACGAAATTGGTTCTCCTTCACCACCAACGGTAGTCATTATACGATCCCAACGAATGCGCCAGTTTTTAATTCCATCATTAATTCCATCTATGCTGAACCAAACCAATACAGGTTTTCCAAGAATATGATTTTCAGGAACATATCCCCAATAGCGACTATCTTCTGATCGGTGACGGTTATCACCCATCATCCAATAGTAATCTTGCTGAAAGGTGTAGTTTGTCGCTTCTTTTCCATTGATGAAGATAGTTGATCCTTCTTTTGTAAGTTCGTTTTTTTCGTACACCCGAATAATTTTCTTGTATAGTGGTAACGTTGTTTCGTTGATCTCTACTGTCATACCAGCTTTAGGAATCAAGATGGGGCCAAAATTATCTTCATTCCAATCATACGGAATTGTGTTGGGAAAGAAGTTGGTGTTGGCTCTTTTTGTTCGGGTAACTTTTTGAACAATACTATCAACAATTCCTGTGTTTAAAATTTCCTTTGCTTCAGCGATTGTGAGTGTTAAATCTTTTTTTGCATCCAAAAGCTCTTTAGCACTGAGTCTTAATTCTCCTAAAACTTTTGGAGGAATTCCGGCAGAAGGAGTGATAACAATAAAGTTATTGATGTCATCTGACAAACGCCCCAATATATAAGGTTGAAGTGCATTGTATCGTTCTTGTGTTATGTTTTCGATGCGGTATTTTCGAGTAAAATCTTTGTAACCAGCATTTAATAGTTTTCTTGAAGATACCCCTTTGCTGTTATATCCGTAGTGTGTATATTGAGTTTTTGCACGATCGGGAAGTATGCTTTTCTCACCGTTGATATGTACAAAACCATTGATGATCTCGAGACTATCCCCTGGCGTCCCTACACATCTTTTAACGTAGTTCGATTTTTTGTCAATGGGTTTTTGAACTCCTTTTTCGCGAACAAAAAATCTGCGCACGGTATCTGCAGGCCAGCTAAAGACAACGATGTCATTTCGTTTTACATCTTGAAACCCTGGGAGTCTGAAGTAGGGGAGTTGTGGTTTTTTTAGATAGGATCTTTTTTTAATAATCGGAATGGTATCATGAACCATAGGAAATGAAACAGCCGAAGTTGGAGTACGTGCACCATAATGAGCCTTACTTACAAATAAGAAATCTCCAATAAGAAGTGTTTTTTCAAGAGATCCCGTTGGAATGATATACGGTTGAATGAAATAACTGTGAACTAACGTTGCTGCTATTATAGCAAAAAGCATCGCGCTAATCCATTCCCCAAACCATGTTTTCGAATTGAGGTCGCGATCTTTATCATAAGTTGTTTTAGAATCAAAATTTGGAATAAAAATGTATAATCCCAATGTTAGTATTCCGAGTACTGTATCGATTGAGCGATTTCGTCCAAAGCTTCTTAATGTTTCTACCCAGATCACAGGAAACATCATCAGGTTTACTATTGGAACGAAAAGCAAGATTACCCACCACTTTGGTCTGCGGATGATTTGCATTAAAACGATAGCATTATAAACAGGGACAAGGGCTTCCCAACTTTTCCTTCCTGCCTTTTGGTATAAGCGAAAAGTACCAAGGAAATGTAGCACTTGTATTGCAAGTATAAATAATAGCCATTCTGATGCAGTCATAATTTTATTTTTGGAGTAACTCGTTTAATGTTTAGACGAGTTTCTTGTTTTTTTGTTACAGTTTAGTTGATGTTTAGAACGTCGTTCATCGTAAAAATACCTTTTTTGTCTTGGATCCATTCTGATGCAATAACTGCGCCTAATGCAAACCCTTGACGCGAATGTGCTTCGTGTTGAATTGAAATACTGTCAACAACAGATTTATATTCTATGGAATGTGTACCCGGGACTTCTTCTGTACGTTCAACGGTAATTGGAAGTATGGTATCTCCTTTTGTTTCATCGATAGACCAGTCTGTATATTTTGACTCCTCGAAAACTCCCTCAGCTAAGGTGATTGCAGTTCCGCTTGGCGCATCAAGTTTATGAATATGATGAATTTCTTTCATTTGGGGGGTATAGCTTTTGTGTGGGTGCATCAACTTTGCCAAAATTGTATTGAGCTTAAAAAATAAATTCACACCAACACTAAAGTTAGATGCATAGATGAAGGCACTTTTATGTTGTGTGCAATAAGCTTCTACTTCTTTAAGATGCTCCAACCATCCAGTTGTTCCACAAACAACGGGTATTTGTTTTTCCATTGCAGCTTTGATGTTTGCAACGGCGGCATCTGGAACACTAAAGTTGATTGCTACGTCTGCCTGGGATAGATTCCCTTGATTTTCGGTTTTGTCAATCTTTGCCACGATAGTATGCCCTCTTTCAATTGCAATTTGTTCAATGGCTTTTCCCATTCTACCATAACCTAACAATGCTATTTTCATAGTCTAAAATTTAATATTTAAAGTGAGGCCATAGTTCATGTCGGTATTCAATAGATTCGGTTCAAGTTGGGGACGCAAAGTCAATTGATTGTTTACGTTAAATTGCATCAAATGTGCGCCAACATTTGCATCTAAAATATTCAATAAATAAAATCCCATAAAGTATAAAACTGCTAAATCTCTGTAGCGCTTATGGAAGTTCATGCCCTGAATCAATTGATCGTTTTGAAAAATACGATTTGCATATTTGTCATCGGTATAACCTGCTATCCTTCTTTTGTAAATATCTCGAAAAGAATTCATTTGTTTGGTTTGATAAAAGTAATAATATCCTGAAGCACCTAAACCGCCATATATAATGGGAAGTTTCCAGTACTTTTCAGTGTATATCTGCCCTAAACCGGGAACTATTGTAGAATAAAATGCAGCTTTAGAAGGAGTCAACGGATCTTTAATCAGACGTTGTTTTCTGGTTAACGTATCCAGTTCTAATTTTTGTGCAGAAACAAAACTAATGGATAGAATAAGAATTAAGAGAATTTTATTCTTCACGTTTCAGCAACTTTTTCATCCGACTGAAATCTTGTTGTGAGTCAAATGGAATATGAATTACTCCTTTGCCATCGTCTTTATAACTGATAGTAACTTTAGATTCAAAATAAGTTCCAAAATCTTCAATAGCCTCTTGAATGAATACCGGTTTGTGTGGAGCAATTTTAGTTGCGACTCCACTTTTAAGTGCTTTTATGATAGCTTCTGTTTTCCGGACACTTAAATCTCCTTTTATGATGCGTTCGTAAATTTCTAATTGACTAGCTCTATCCTCAACAGCTAATAACGTTCTTCCGTGTCCCATGGAAAGGAATCCGTCGCGCATACCTGTTTGGATGATCGGGTCTAATTTTAATAAGCGCAAGTAATTTGTGATTGTAGATCTTTTTTTACCAACACGTTCACTGAGTACTTCTTGTGTGACATTGATTTCATCAATTAATCGTTGGTAGGATAAGGCTACTTCTATTGGATCTAAGTCTTGACGTTGTATGTTTTCAACCAAAGCCATTTCCAAAGACTCCTGGTCGTTTGCCAAACGAACAAAAGCTGGGACTGCTGTAAGTCCAATTAATTTTGCTGCACGGTAACGACGTTCTCCAGAGACCAATTGGTACTGGTTGTAATCCATTTTCCGAACCGTAATGGGTTGAATGATTCCAAGCTCCTTAATCGACGAAGCTAATTGTTTGAGTGCTTCATCATTAAATTGAGTTCTGGGCTGAAAAGGGTTTACTTCGATTCGATCCAATTCTAAGTCGATTACATTGCCAATAACTTGGTCTGCATTCTTATCATTAACCGAATTGATGTCGTTGGTTGGGTCTTGAAGCAAAGCAGATAGTCCGCGACCTAAGACTTGTTTTTTATTTGATTTGGCCATTTCTATTTTCCTTTATTTTTTTTAAGTACTTCTTGAGCTAAACTCAAGTAGTTTTGAGCACCTTTACTTGTAGCGTCATATTGAATGATATTCTCTCCAAAACTTGGAGCCTCACTCAGGCGAATGTTTCTTTGGATGACAGATTTAAAAACCATTTTACCAAAATGTTTTTTTACTTCTTCTACCACTTGATTAGAAAGCCTCAATCGGGAATCGTACATGGTGAGTAATAAACCCTCTATGTCAAGATCCTTGTTGTGTATTTTTTGAATACTCTTTATGGTATTCAATAATTTCCCCAATCCCTCAAGTGCAAAGTACTCACACTGAATCGGAATCAGAACTGAATTCGCAGCAGAAAGTGCATTCAGTGTAATAAGGCCTAGAGATGGAGCACAGTCAATAAAAATATAATCGTATTGGTCCTTTATGCTTTCTAAGGCTTTACGTAGCATATATTCTCGTTCGTGTTTGTCCACCAATTCTATTTCAATTGCAACTAAATCAATATGGGAAGGAATTAAATCTAAATTCGGAGATTCCGTTTTAATGATTACATCTTCAACCTTAGCGGTGTGTTCAAGTAGTTCGTAGGTGCCTTTTTCTTGTTTTTCAACATCAATTCCTAAGCCAGATGTTGCGTTAGCCTGAGGGTCAGCGTCAATTAATAGAACCTTTTTTTCAAGGACTCCAATTGCAGCTGCAAGGTTTACTGAAGTAGTTGTTTTTCCGACCCCACCTTTTTGATTGGCTATTGCAATAATTTTACCCATTATTTTTTAATTAATGTTTAAAAATACAACTATTTATCTCCACGTGAAAGTTAATTTTTAGAACAAAAATTTAACTTTAGTTCTTTCTATTTGATACTGTCGGTATCAATTAAAAAAAGAGTTTCATTGTCTTTTTTATGACCATAATGTTCGCGTGCAAAACGTTCTAAACTATCTAGGTTTTCGAGCTGGTCAATCGTGTACTGATCTTTTTTTATTGCTTTTCGCAACTTGCTTTTCTGTTGTTCTAGCTTTTCAATTTCAGAGTCTAATTCCCTTTGCGTTAGCCAAGAGTTGGAGTCTAAAAAAAGAATCCAAATCGTAAAAAGAAATGCAATTGCGATATACGATATCGTATAAGATTTATTTTTACGCTTCAGAGAATTCAAAAAATCTTTTAAAGCCATACTATTGTTTTTGAACTTCTAAAACCTGCGCAACAGTGATTTGATTTTCAGCCTTATTGCCCCAGCTGTTTAGGATGTAGTTCATTACATCGGCAACTTCTTCCTCATCTAACCCTTGATTTACCATTACGCCGTTGTATGTGTTTCCATTTACAGTAATTTCTCCACGAAGTCCGTATTTGATTCCTCGAATACTAGCCTCAATATTATTCTGCAAATAGTCTGATTTTGCCAAAGGAGGGAATGCATTTTCAACGCCTTTTCCATTATCTAAATGACATTGAAGACAAAAATCTTGATAGATTTCTTCTCCATCTAAGATACTTTGCTTCAAAGGTTTTTCTTGTTGCATATAGCCTAAAAAGCTAAAAACACCAATACAATATATTGACAGTAAATATTTCATAGAATACTTAGTTTAATGGAGGTTGAGGGATTATTTTCAAAATACCTTTTCCTTCTACGCCAAGATATAACAACCCATCTGGCCCTTGCTTTATGTTTCTTATTCTGCCTACACCTTCCAGTACTTTGTGGCGCTCTTTTACTTCATTATCTGTTATGACCAAACGCTCTAGATATTCAAATTTCAAAGAACCAACCAATAGATTTCCTTTCCAATTTGGGTAATTGTCTGAAGTTGAAAACGCCATGCCCGATGGAGCAATCGAAGGAAGCCAATAGTAAAGCGGTTGTTCTAAACCAGGGAGATCTGTATCGCTTGTTATTGGAGTTCCGCTATAATTGATACCATAGGTAATTGTTGGCCATCCATAATTTTTTCCAGCTCCAATTACATTGATTTCATCACCACCTCTTGGGCCATGTTCATGTACCCAAATAGCGCCTGTTTCGGGGTGTGTAAGCATGCCCTGAGGATTACGATGCCCATAAGAATATATGGCTTGTTTGCTTCCTTTTTCGTAGTAAAACGGATTGTCGGTTGGAATACTTCCATCTTGATTTAGGCGATAAATTTTACCTCCATCACGAGTAGTATCTTGCGGATTTACTTCCCGATTCCCTCGATCTCCAATTGAAAAATAAAGATGGCCTTCGGCATCAAAACTTATTCTTGAACCCCAATGTTGTCCTTTCTTGGTATTGCCTTCACCTTTATAAAGTTGTTTTAAATCCTGTAATGATGTTCCTTCTAATTTTGCTCTGTAAAGTGCCGTGTGTCCTCCAGCCGCTTCTCCGTCACTTGAACTAGCAGTAAAGAAAATTACTTTTGAAGTTTCGAAATCAGGTGCAATTGTAACATCCAAAAGACCACCTTGCCCACGCACATAAATTTCGGGAAGGCCTGATATTTCTGATTTAACACCATCCAAAACATGATAAAGAATTCCAGATTTTTCGGTGACTAACATCTCAGTTGCTGAGAGGAAGGTCATACCCCACGGAATATCAATTCCATCGACTACGGTTTCATATATATATTTTGGTCCCAATTCATCTTGAATTTTTGGCCCATGGTCTTGTGCACAACTACTGAAGAATAATGAGCATAAAGCGATTGTGAATGTAAACTTTTTCATGAAGTTATTTTAGATTTTTAAAAATACGAATAATTACAGGACACACAAAGATGCATGGTTTAAAAACTAAGACTCTTTCGTAGAATGATAAAAGTATGCCTATTTTAAAGTAAAAAACCACCTGAAAGATCAGATGGTTTTGTCGGGATGACAGGATTTGAACCTGCGACCCCACGCCCCCCAGGCGTGTGCGCTACCAGGCTGCGCCACATCCCGTTTTCCATTTTTTGTCGGGGTGGCAGGATTCGAACCTGCGACCTCCTGCTCCCAAAGCAGGCGCGATGACCGGGCTACGCTACACCCCGAAAAATTCGGTACGCAAATATAATACTTATCCGCTTTCTGACAAGTATTTCTCGA
>JABAZL010000062.1 GCA_018608425.1 Flavobacteriaceae bacterium | reverse complement strand
AACGCTGTGTGAGAATTAAATTTTTTTAGAATACAGATCGGGTTTTAATTAAAATTCATTGTCGAGCCAGCTCTAATTATAGGACCAGCACTCCCATTGCACGTTTGATATCCAAGACCTATTAAATCTGTGGGTGCTGTGCTCGTTTGGTTTAGCCATAAACTGATTGAGAAAATATTGTTAATTTGGTTAGCCATCGGGTTACCAAAGTAAAAGTAGTCGTTGCCATCAAAAGAGTATGCTGAATTTGCATTGTTAAATCGATCAGCAATAAGGGTTGGAGACCCAAATGCTACACCATTATTCACTGATCCACTTGTGTCGTTCGCATTAGAGTTGAATAGATAACTACCAACAAGATTAGAGGTTCTTGGGATTTGAGCATATGTAATCTTCCCCAACAATAAAAAGAAAAATAAAAATGTCGATAAATTATATTTCATAAAATCTTAACTAAAAACATATACAAGACCCGTTAATGGCTCTTCTTTATCACCTATATAAATCTGAAATAAGCAATTTTCTATCTTGATTTAACAGCATTTTAATGCCTATCAAAATTACGATTTCTGTATTGTAGAATATGCATTGTTCGCTACCAGCCCCTGAAATTACTTTCAAAAGAAACTTATTTAATCGATATGAAACAATAAGTTTAATTTTTGTTTGAGCTAGCATAAATGAAACTGCATATATGAATCATTTTATATTAATATGAAACACCTTGTTGCCAGCAAAACATATTCATTACAGCTGCTCAGTTTCCATTTTTACTGTTCAATACAATCAAAAAAGTACTGAATTTTGAATTTGATTTTAAGAAGAAGCGCTCTATTTTTATAGCTTCAATATGCGAGATTATGAAAGCAGATTCCTTTTTATTATGATTGAAAATTCACCAATAAAATAGAGTGTTGTGTACTCTATTCAAAATCACATATTTTGAATTCACTTTTCAATATTTTTTACAATTATGAAACAATATTGCTAATTATGATATAATTACTATATTTATAGTATATGTATATAAACAGCCTTTTTGTTTCTACGATTTTGATTGGATCACTTTTGATATTAATCATGCTTTTTTCTGGACGAACAAACCTTAAAGTAA
Organism: Flavobacteriaceae bacterium; assembly: GCA_018608425.1. Classification (GTDB taxonomy): domain Bacteria; phylum Bacteroidota; class Bacteroidia; order Flavobacteriales; family Flavobacteriaceae; genus Arcticimaribacter. Next base: position 10,786 of record JABAZL010000062.1, on the reverse strand, counting down.
ACCTTTATCTTGTGTTATTGTTGTTTCAGCTAATTCTACACCGAGTAGGTATTTTGTATTTTTCAACAAATTTGGGTGGGGTTTATATATCACGAGAATACCCTGCTATTTTATCGATTATTTTTCTACCCTGTTGGTATTTGTACATTCGAACACTATTAACAAGACAGGTCAAAGTATATAAAGATTTGCCTCATTTCATTATCCCTTTTTTAATTACGCTTGTCAATTTCATTCTTTTTGATACACCCTTTAAGTTTAATGTAATCTTAAGTCTACTATTGGGATTATATTATGTTGTGATCATCTTCAGATTAATAAAAGCCAAAACAAATAACTTTTTGACGAAAGATAGATTTCTAGAACGCTGGGTATATGTAATGTATTTTGTTTTCATCTTTATTTTTTTATCCGCAGTAATTTTGAAATTTTTCTCTGGGATAAATTCAGATCAATGGTTGATAGATTTCTATGTTTTAACTTCAACTGTTTGGTTGTTTTTATTGGTTTACATTTTTTTAAACCCGATCATTCTTTATGGGAAGATCATATTAATTCAAAACATTGTCAAGGAAGAAGCAAGAATTAGTTTTTGGAAATTTAATTTGACCAAACAGGTAGATGAAAAGCATCAGTACATTCAAAATTTGATTCAAGATAACATCCCCGACTTGATTTATAAAATCATTGCGCTTCAGGACAATGATAAGTTAATTAAGGACCATGATTTTAGTGCCAGTTTTATTGCGTCACAATTAGCAATTCCTAAATCCCATGTAAGTTATTTGTTCAATTACCATTGTTTATACCAGGGTACAGACTATTACAATTTAATCAAGGTTCTAAAATCAATGCGGCTCATTAAAGATGGCTACTTAGAAAATAAGACAATCGACTCTTTGTCTTTGGAATGTGGGTTTAATTCGCGTATTACGTTTTTCAATAATTTTAAAAAATTCAATGGTATCAGCCCTAAAGAGTTTGCTAAAAAAAATGTTATTTAAACTAAGGAAACTGTTCACATTATGTCAAGCTCATCTAATCAAGGGGTGTTTTCAGATGTAATATTGAGTCTTGAGTAAATTTAATTCCAAAAGCCCTATTGGCTGTTCCGAAATCACAATCATCCTATTTTGTTCAATTATCATCGTATGTATATGGGAAACGATTACGTTAATTTAATCTAAGATTTTAAGTCAAAATAGGGTTATTCCAAGTGAGAAGTAGTGGAGACCTGAAGTACCAAGGTTTAAAGTTCCAAGATTGGAAGTATAGTGATAGGAGAAAAGATACCGATCGTAATTCATTCCAAAAACAGGGGTAAAGTGCGTATAGTTTTGATTAGGAATTGTATACTCCGAAGGAGTGTCAATTTTAATGAAATTTTGTCGAAAAGAGGCACCAAGCCAAATGCGACCTTTCTTAACCAATCGGTATAACTTTAGGTTCAAGTCCAAGCTACTCTCTTCTGTTTTTTCTAAAAATTGAACTAAAAAAGAAGGCTCTAAATTCCAGCCGTTATTGAAGTAAATTTCATACTGAAGTGACGCTAGATAATGCTTAAACTTTAACGGATTTATGTACGCATCACCATCTGCAGCATCCCCTTGTGTACTGTTCATATTGATGTTCTTGACCGAAACCTGTGCAGATAAATGCGTAGACACGTAAGCTGCTCCTGCATCAATTGTAAAATAGCGTTTTCCACTCGAGTTGGCATTCAATAACGGGTCTGGAATTCGCGCGTCAAAACTACTTTGATCGATGCTGTAATTAATGGATCCGATATTAATTCCAAAAGAGAGTTCTTTTTTGTTGTCGTTTTTAGTGGGAAATGAACGTCGGGTATTCCATATAGCATCACTTAAATAAATTCGATAGCCGAAGGTGAGGTAATTGGAGTTTTTGGAATGATAGCCGTTATGATCCTTGATAAGTTGTAAGCCCAAGATTGCGTTTTTAGTCGCTTTGTATTCTAGTGTAAGAAGATTGGTGCCTGGTGCATCTGGAACATTAAACCATTGTTGTCGACTCCCGAGATTGATTCGAGCATTTTTAAGATTAACCCCAACCATAGCCGGATGAACCATATATAGATTTTCAGCTAAATATTCATTGAATATGGGAACAAAACCTTGTGCGCTAGAGACAGTAAAATGACCAAAGACTAGAACCATCAGAAAGATTTTTTTTAGTGTTGCCTTCATCATTCAGATCTTAACAAGCTAAAATGTCCAATACGTTCTTTTCCATTGTCAAAAAACACCCTAAACCAATAATCGTCTTGCGGCAACTGAAACCCGTTGTAGGTACCATCCCATCCAATCCCTAAAGGGTCCAAATCAACAAGCAGTTTTCCATTACGATCATAAACATAAACACGACTGTTGGGCTGGAAGTTCTCGCTCACACCGAGTATCCTCCAAAAATCATTGGTTCCATCTCCATTTGGGCTAAAAAATTTCATATGCCCAAGAATAGAGGCTTCAATTTCGGCTACCCCACAACTATTTTTATCCTGTATGTAAACCATATGAATCCCCGGAAGTAAGTCGTCGAAATAGGGAGTATCTTGATAGGGGCCAGTGGGATCGTCAATAGCAAATTCATATACACCAATCCCTAAATTAGTTGTAGTAATTTCCACAGAGCCCGTATCGCCTTCTAAATCTATTACCGTAAGGTCGTCTTGTGTTAGAGTGGCTATCTCCGATGAAATCAATACCATGCTTGTCTTTTTTGAGCAATTTGTTCCATCTGTCGTTTCTGCGGTTACTTCGTAGGTACCTCCTTCATAAACAAGAATCTGTGCATCTACATCCGCTATGTTTAAGGGAAAATCTATACCGTCTTTAGTCCAACTGTAGCGATACGTCCGATTGTCTAATGACGCAACCTCTAGTGTAATTGGTTCAAGATTTAAGCACACAATACTGTTTGAGTCCGTGCGTTCAAAGTCAGGTAACTTGTTTACTTTTAGGCTTGCAACTTTTTGAATCCCAAGACATGAAATAGTACTGAGATCAAGATTGTCTACCCGAGCCCATATTTCTTGCAGATATGGAACTTCCATTACATACGCATCGGTTTCATTCTCTAGACTGATACCATTTTGCCGAAGTTCGGCATCATCTTTATTGGAGTAAAAAGTAATTAATATGCTTTGTAAACTGAACTTAGAATTCGAATCAACAAGCTCGCTTTTTAATGTTAAAAAAGTATCTCGATCCCAATATTCAATTCCTGGATCAAGTGTTTTTATTTCTGTTTCGCAAGTTTCATAGGGGATGAAAAAACTCGAATCGATAAGACTAGCACCTACTTTTATGGTTAGTGTTGAAGTTTCAGAACAGTCAAAAGCATTGTTTATTTTAACAAAAAGAACCTCTTCAAAAGCAGTATTGCTGTAGGCTGTTGGATTCGGAATTAAAGAAGCAACATCATAGTTTGGGTTGGTGTAAAATTCAAATGTTTCGTTGCTGTAATTTTTAGAAATCAAAGACCCAAAAGCATTGAGATTAAAAAGCGTTCTTCCATCATTCAAATCATCATTATCACATTGCTCTACGATAAGATTTCGATTGAGGATTATTGGAAATTGATGCACCGTAGCGGTTATTGGAGTTCGAATTTCATTTGTACAGTCTGAGGGGATGAGATCGATCCAGTAGGTTTTGGTATTACTAGGCTGAATGGAAAACGTTGTTCCAGTAAATAAAACAGTACTGCCAGTTTCGCTGTCGTACCAATTAATATCGCTAACGGTAGCACTCACTGTTAGTGTCTGTATAGTGCCAAAGCACGCTTCAGAATCTACAGTACTAATGATTCGCGGCATTACAAGACGAGTACTCGCGGAAATGTTGAGTTCAGGATCACCAGGCAAACCCCCATATTCTACTATATATCCTTTAGCTTGATAAGCTCCGGAACTCTGCGCTACGTTCCCTAAATCATTCCAAGACCCTGCTGGTCCAACTGAAGGATCTGTGATGTGCGCATAGTCTTCGTTTCCTAGATTGTTAGGTTCATTGACATTCCAATTGGCGTAATTCGTTGTACTCCCATTCGAAAGACCGTTCCAAAAAACAGTCCCAGCTTCTGGTCCTGTTACCCACTTCCAAGTCCCTTCTACTTCTTGGTCCGATCCACCAATCCATCCAACACCATTGGTTAATTTCCCTGAAATATCAGACTCATCTTGTGACAGAATTGTAGCTAAATATCCTTGTATTCCAAAATAATTCTTGTTCTCTGCTGCAAGCTTAGCCGCCGACCAAGTTATACTTAGGCTCGGTACAAATTCGTAATAATGTTGAGTAGAGGGCAGGTAATTTGCACTTCCAATTGTTATAGAAAAGTACTTGTCTTGACTAGGGTTGGGGTTGCTGCTATAAAAAACAACATCTTGAACTGCGTTTACTAGATTGTTGAAATCGACTTCGGATGTGGCACTTTTAAGTGTCAGTTTTGCTTCAGCTGGATTCCAGCTACTGCTTATGTTGTGAGACCCAGTTAGTCGTAAAACATCTTCTCCTCGCACATAGCCCAAAGAGATTTGAATGTAAATAGCTGTGATTGTACTTCCGCTATTGTTTTCAATTGAAAATTCAGTAACAATATTTTGTTCAGATAATGCACAATATGCTTGATCTCCTTCGGCGCTCAATACAGGTGGATCAATAGCCTGACCGACAAGTAAATTGATCCACAGCATTAGCGTCCACAAAGCAATATGTTTTTTTGAGTACCTGTGTATAACAACACTTCTGTTTAATATTAATTTAATGATTGCATTGAGATGGGTGTCTAAAGATAAAAAATAGTGCGACTTGTTTTTACTTCTTTTTTGAAAATATGGGCTGTATTTTTCAATACTCCAAATTTTTATTCTCGACAAGGTCAAAACCATTTTTATTCGATACATTAAAATAATTAACCTGATTTTTATTTCTGTTTTAAAACAATAAAAAAGGCACTCGAAGAGTGCCTTTTTGAAATATGTATTCATTGAAAACTTAAGCTGCCTTGAAGGCTTTTAGTTTTTCAATTAATGCAGGAAGTACTTCAAATGCATCTCCGACAATACCGTAATCAGCTGCTTTGAAAAAAGGCGCTTCCGGATCAATGTTGATTACTACTTTTACTTTAGAGGAATTGATACCAGCCAAATGCTGAATTGCTCCAGAAACTCCAATTGCGATATATAAATTAGAGGCTACAGGCTTTCCTGTCTGACCCACGTGTTCGCTGTGCGGTCTCCATCCCATATCAGAAACAGGTTTGGAACATGCAGTTGCAGCACCCAGTGTTGCAGCGAGATCTTCGATTAAATGCCAGTTTTCTGGGCCTTTAAGTCCACGTCCACCCGATACCACGATGTCTGCGTCTGCAATGGTTATTACTCCAGTTACTTTTTCGACTGCAGAAATTTGCATAGAGCTTGAAGCTTCTTCAGCTGCAATACTGCTTTGTGAAGGAGAACTTTGTGTTTCAATAATTCCAAAAGCATTACTAGACAACCCAATGATATTAACCGATTGGTTTGAACTCACCATACTTAAAGCTTTACTTGTATAACAGGTTCTTTTAAGAGTAAGTGGTTCGATGCTTTCAGGAAGAGCAACTACATTGGATGTATATGTGGCTGATAATTTAACAGCCAGTAAAGGAGCTAAATATTTACTGTTCGCACTGGAGCTTACTACAACTAAAGATGCTTCTTTTTCAGAAGCAACTTGAGCAAGTGCTGCTGCGTATTTTTTTGCAGAAAAACTAGAGGCGAAAGATCCAGTCACATTGACTACTTCATCAACCCCATAAGTGCCTAGGGCACTTCCGTCTTCTTGGTTAAAAGTAACTGCAACAAGTTTTTGACCGGTTTGATCAGCTAATGCTTTTCCGTAAGATGCAATTTCGAAAGCTACTTTTTTAAAACTTCCATTTTCCGTTTCTGTGTATATTACTACTGCCATAATTTCGTTTTTAAAAAGAGTTATATAACTTTTGCTTCGTTGTGAAGTAAATCGATTAAAGTATCAATATCGCCTGCGTCAATCAATTTCACTTCTCCTTTTGGAGCTGGTTTGTCGAAAGAAACAACAGTTGAAGAAGCATCTGCATCATTAGCAGCCATAACCTCAAGAGGTTTTTTACGTGCTTGCATAATACCTCTCATGTTGGGTATGATGAGGTCAGACTCTTCAACCAATCCTTTTTGAGCTCCAATTACTAATGGAAAACCACTGGTAACAATTTCTTTTCCACCATCGATTTCACGAGCTGCAGTTGCTTGATCGTTTTCTATTTCTAAAGAAATACAATTGGTGATGTATTCATAATCTAACATTCCGGCAACTAAACCGGGTACCATTGCACCATTGTGGTCGATAGATTCTCTTCCAGCAATGATCAGGTCATAAGATTCTTTTTCGCAAACCGCAGCGATTTGTTTGGCTACAAAATAACCATCCGTTGGATCTGCATCAACACGAATTGCTTTGTCTGCACCAATAGCAAGACATTTTCGTAATGTAGGTTCGCAACTGGCATCACCAACAGTCAAAACAGTTACTTCGGCTTGCTGTTTTTGTTGTAACCAAACAGCGCGAGTTAGACCAAACTCATCATTTGGATTGATGATGAATTGTACCCCTTGGGTATCAAATTTTGTATTCGAATCCACAAAATTTATTTTCGATGTGGTATCGGGAACATTGCTTATACAAACTAAGATCTTCATATATTTTCTTTAATAAGTTTCTTTTTCTGTTAACTTCTAGTAATTTGCGGTATAATGTAAATAATACTAAAATAGTATATGATACAAAAATGATGAAAATTTTATTTAATTTCAATTTAATTTCAAATAAATTTCATTATTTTCATATTCCCAATGTTTTTTAAAAATAAGACGCAATGATTTCTTTATGAGTAGTTTGAACGTTAAAAGAAAAAGAGGTAGGCCAGTGGCTTCTGAAAAGTTAGATACTACTGTACTATTGGAGGCTGCTTTAGTGGTTTTTTCAGATCATGGGTACGAGGGAGCTCAACTCAAAGAAGTCGCATCAAAGGTTGGTGTTACTACGCCATTGATTAGTTACCATTTTGAAAATAAAGAAGATCTTTGGAAGCAATCCATCATTCATTTGTCGGCAAAGATCATGCAGCGTTATGAGGAGGTTCAAAAAGAACACAGTGATTTAAGTGGAATTGCTTTGTTGAAGGCCTTTACTAGACAATATTTACATTTGATGGCGAAATTTCCGTCGATGTATAAAATCTTGCTTCAGGAAATGGGGAGGAAGTCTTGGCGATACGATTTTGTTAGTCAGCACTTACTAATGCCCGTTGTTTGGTTCAGTCACAAGCCCATAACAGCAAGTAAAGATTTAGAAGAATTCAAAGCCATACCTGTTGCAAATTTTGTGAGCATAATGTTTGGAGCAACCAGTAGTTTTTTTGTTCTTGCACAGACATTAGAGGCCGAATACGGCATATCGCCATTTACAGAAGAAAATATAGAGATGCATGCTAACATTATGAACGATCTCATATTCAAACAATTTGAATGATCAAGTAATACTCTAAAATCAAAACCCTAAACAAAAATCCTAATGATTTTAAAAGATTTCAACGAATTTAAAAACCTACAAGGAACCACACTAGAGCCATCTCCATGGTTGCAAGTCGAGCAAAAGATGATCGATCACTTTGCAGCTGCAACAAAAGATTACCAATGGATCCATGTCGATCAAGAGCGCGCAAAACTAGAATCACCGTATAAGTCAACCATTGCTCACGGGTTCTTATCAATTGCTTTAATCCCAAAATTCTTAAACGACGTTCTCGTAGTTTCTTCCCTCAAAATGGGCTATAATTACGGATTAGAAGAAGTTCGTTTTCCTCATCCAGTAGTAGAAGGCTCGCTTTTGCGTGGCCTAGTTCATATTGAAAGTGCTGAAGATCAAAAATTTAATAGCCTTAAGATTGTTTGGAAGGTAACCATCGAGATTAAAGGCGTTCGAAAACCAGCCTGTGTAGCAAGAATGATAACAATAGTTTATGAATAATTTGTTTTGGAATTAAAATTCCAAGGAAATATGTATCTTTGAACATAAATTATACTCTGCTTCAGAGAAAAGAAGTTGTGTTGCTTGCATGAAAGTGCAAGAGGTTTGTAGAAAACCAGTGAGAAGCTTTCCAATTACTTGGAGGGCTTTTTTTATTTTAAATACTTTTTGGCTCAGAGGTTGATAAGTAGTTTTCTCAATTGTTTCCTCTAACGAAATAAATCATTAATTTTCAATAAATTTTTATATGCTTATTTTAACTGCTGTTGCTGCGTTGGGTTCTCTTTTGGGGGTGTTGTATTTAATTCTAAAGAAATCTGGGCAACAAGCGCCTTCTGAATTGAACGAAGTTCTTCAGAACAGTATTCGAAACGAGTTTCTAATCAACCGTGAAGAATTCTCTAAGAGTCTAAAAGATAACCGACAAGAATTAACTCAAGGGTTGGAACGCCTGACAGAAAAAATGGAGCTTAAACTGGTTTCATTAAACGAAACCTTAAATACTACTGCAAAAGAAAATCGAGGAGAATTGAAAATTAACCTCAAAGAGTTTCAAGATTCATTTTCTAAAAACGTAAAAGAATTCAATGAGTTGCAGCGTCAGAAGTTTGATCAGATGAACTTGACACAAGAAGAGTTGGTGAAAACTACAGCATTACGCTTAGAGAAAATGCGCGAAACGGTAGACGAAAAACTCCATAAAACCCTAGAAGAACGCCTTGGAAAATCTTTTGAAACGGTAACACAACAATTGCTTCAGGTACAAAAAGGGTTAGGTGAAATGCAGCATTTAGCATCGGGTGTAGGGGACTTGAAAAAGGTGTTGAGTAACGTGAAGACTCGCGGAATTTTAGGTGAAATACAGTTGGGTAATATTTTGGAGCAAATTTTATCTCCAGAGCAATATGATTCTAACGTCAAGACTAAAAAAGGTTCAGACGCACTTGTTGAGTTTGCAATCAAACTCCCAGGAAAAGATGCCAACGATTCGGGCGTTTACCTTCCCATTGATGCCAAGTTTCCTCAAGAAGATTATATCCGTCTCCAAACCGCATATGACGCAGGAGATTCCGTTGCAATCGACGCCTCAATAAAAGCATTAGTGCAATCGGTTAAACGCTTCGCTAAAGATATTTCAAGCAAGTACATCGACCCGCCGAATACCACTGATTTTGGAATTATGTTTTTACCAGTCGAAGGCTTGTTTGCCGAAGTAGTTCGTCAGCCCGATTTAATAACGATCTTGCAACGAGACTATAAAATTGTAATTACCGGGCCAACAACTCTGGCAGCCATGCTCAACAGCTTACAAATGGGCTTTAAAACACTTGCAATACAAAAACGAAGCAGTGAAGTTTGGAATGTGCTTTCGTCTGTTAAAAAAGAGTTTACAACCTTTGGTGGAGTTCTAGAGAAGGCACAGAAAAAACTGAACGAGGCGAATAACGAAATAGAAACCCTAGTAACAACACGCTCTCGAATGATGCTTTCCAAGCTTAGGAATGTAGAGCAGTTAGAGGAACAGATTTTGGAAAAACCTCCCGTTGATCCCTTAATTGATTTTAAAGAGTAGTTGTAAACTTAGTTGTTCAACTCTAATTCAATTGACTTAATATAATTCAATTTAGTTAATTCAGCCCCTGGCATGACAGGGTCAGCTGCTAATGTTTCATCAATAGAATCTGCAATTTCTTGGTAGCTTAGTCCCTTTTCTAAACCAAGAACTGTTTTTTGGTAAAGGTTCATTAGCGACTTTTTTAAGTCAAGCACATCTTGTTTGGTGCTCAAATTTCCATGACCGGGCATAATAACGGTCTGATCATTTGCCAGTGATGCAATAGATCCCAACACCTCGATAATTCCTTTGATCGAGCCACCGTTGTTTAAATCCACATAAGGATAACCATATCGGACGAAGGCATCACCAGTGTGCATAATGTTTGCGTTTTTAAAATATATTATGGAGTCACCGTCCGTATGCCCAGATCCAAAATTATACATTTCAATATCTTCACCATCTTCTGACAGAGTAAGTTTACTGTTGTATGTAATTATAGGAAGTGCTTCAGTTGGATATTTATCTTGAACAAAACCATCTATAAAGTCATAAATCCCACCGTATAGTTGAGTTACTTTTTGCATTCTAACTTTTGCATTTTCGTGTGAAATTATTGGAACTCCCATTTTCCCAAAAGCTCTATTTCCGTCAGAATGGTCGTGATGGTAATGAGTGTTTATGATGTACTTTATCGGATTCGAGGTAATTTCTCTTAGAGAAGACATAAGTACCTCTTCTATGATTTCATATTTATTGTCAACCATGATGACGTTTTTGTCAGAAACAAAAACTCCAACATTACCTCCGCCACCGATCAACATATAAAATTGATCATTGATTTTTTCGACCTCAAAGTATTTGACGGTATCTTCTATTTTTTTAATCTCCTCGTTATACTTTGATAAATTAGGTGATTGTGCCCAACTTATTGTTACTAGGGTACAAAAGAAAAATAAAATTAAATTCAACTTCATATATAGTGTTTATTTTAAGCTAAAGGTAAATGATTTTTATTTCCGCTGAACGAGCAAAAAAGAATTTAGATATTGAGTTTTTATAGGAAATCAAAAAACCCTTGATAATCATAAGATTAACAAGGGTTTTTGTGGTACCTCCAGGAATCGAACCAGGGACACATGGATTTTCAGTCCATTGC
>JABAZL010000178.1 GCA_018608425.1 Flavobacteriaceae bacterium | reverse complement strand
CCCCTTGGGTGTAAACCAAGTGCTCTGAACCAACTGAGCTAAGCGCCCTTGCGGGATGCAAATATAGAATAGTTTATCTTGTTTACAAAGAGTTTTTTTAAAGAATTTCAGCAACAACAAAAGTACTTCCACCTACATAAATAAAATCGTTATGCTCTGCATTCTTAGCCGCTGATTTATAGGCTATCTCTACACTTTCGTAGGCATTTGCATTAAGAGTATATTTCTCGGCTAGATTCATTAAAACAGAAATCTCTTCTGCCCTACCAATGTTAGGAACACAAAAATAGTATGTAGCATTTTGTGGAAGTAGGCTAAAAATTAATTCTAAATTCTTATCCTTTACAAAACCCAGAACCAAATGTAACTTATGAAAAGTAGTTTGTTTGATTTGCTCGATCACAAAAGCAAATCCGGCTGCATTGTGAGTAACGTCTGCAACGACCAAAGGATTCTTGTCTAGCATCTGCCAACGACCTTGCAAATGAGTATTAGAAACTACCTGCTGCAGCCCTATTCGTATGTGCTCTTCGTGGAGTTGATCCAAGTGGAGCGTTTGTAGAGCTACTATTGCAGTATGCTTGTTTTTCTTTTGATACAGACCGTTTAGATCCGTTTGATATGGCTTTACTTCAACTGTATCTGCCCAAACAATTGGGGCCTTCAATTCGTCTGCTATTGTCTTAAAAACAGTTGTGGTTTCTTCTTGGGTCTCTCCTATAACAACTGGAATGTTTTTTTTAATAATCCCTGCTTTCTCACCAGCAATTGCTTCTAACGTATTTCCCAAAAATTGCGTGTGATCAAATCCTATGTTGGTTATGACTGCGAGTATTGGACTGATGACATTAGTCGCATCTAACCTCCCTCCTAACCCAACCTCAACAACTGCAAAATCGATTTGCTGTTCTTTAAAATAGGCAAATGACATTCCAACAGTAAGCTCAAAGAACGAAAGTTGAGCTTCTAGAAAATAGGCTTTATGCTCTTGAACAAAAGAAACTACAAAAGCGGTTTCAATTGCAATACCATTGATGCGTATACGTTCAGAAAAATCCTTTAGGTGTGGAGAAGTATATAAACCTACTTTGTATCCTGCCTCCATCAGTACCGACGTAATCATATGGGCAGTAGACCCTTTCCCATTAGTACCTGCAACGTGAATAGAAGAAAACTCCTTGTGTGGATCTCCTAAATACCCCATAAAGGCCTCCATTTTCTCCAATCCAGGTTTATAAGCCGATGCGCCTTGTCGCTGATACATGGGCAATTGCTCATAGAGCCAGGTTCGAATCTCTTCGTATGTATTCAAAATTATTCGCCTAATTTAAAATTAACAACAACAAAACCAACTTGTTTACTTGGAGCGTTTGAATCAGAAAACCATTTGTGCATAAAGGCTGTTTTTTTAGCCGGCTCCAATAAGCATGGATGAGAATTTGTGGTTCCTTTCACCCCAGCTTCAGCTGCGATCACACTTCCGTTTTTATCAACAGTAATACGAACGACAACTACACCTTCTTGATTACATTCTTGCGTAACAGATCCTTGATTCTGAAGGCTTCTTCCATTTAAACCAAAGCCGCTTCCTTTTCCTCCAAGTCCGGCAGTTCCATAATAACTACTGGCATACGGATTCCCCTCAATCTTGCCTTTATCTCCAGGGGTTTGGTCGTCTCCCTCACCTTCCTGGGTTTCTCCAGACTTATCGGGAGCTTTCAATAAATTTGAAAGTACTTGCTTGGTCGATTTTGAAACCGTTGGCTTGGGAGGCTCAACTTTCTTAACTTCTTCTTGCACTTCTTTAGGTGGAGCTTTCGATTCTTTTACTTTGGGCTTAGGAGCAGTTTTTGTTTCTTTTTTAACAACAGGAACAGAAGCCTCCTTTTGCGTTGCTACTTTTGGGGTTTTTATTGCAGCTACTTTTGGTGTTGCTTTGGGAGCTTCGGTCTGGGGTTGTACTTTTTGTTGTTCCACTTGTTTGGGCGGAAGTTTTGGCTGAGTATTTCCTTGTCCTTGGGTAGCTGTTCCAAAGTTAACTTCCATACCATAGGAAATGGGTGGATCGAAATACGAAAGGCCTATCAAAGAAAAAAACAGCAACAACAACAGCGTAATCATACTCGTAAGTAGTGCTGATTTTTTTTTATGTGGCGTGTTTAGAAAACCCATGATCAAATGTTATTGTGCATCTACTGCTAAAACGATTTTTATAGAATTTTGATTCGCGATACCCATTACATAAACAACTTCTTCAATAGGGACATTTTTCTCTGCACGTAAAACAATTACTCTAGAGTCTGATTTACTCAAAATGCTTAATAATTGTGACTGTAAACGGCTTTTGGCAACTACTATGTCATCGATATAAAAGCGTTTGTTTTTATTAATCGTTACGGTGATAGCACTTCTGTTTTCAGTTTTCCCTTTAGCTTGGGGTAATTTAACCTCAATAGTATCGAGTTGTTTGGTCAAGGTAGATGCAATCATAAAAAAAATGAGCAGCAAAAACACAATATCCGTCATAGACGACATATTGAATTCTGGAGTTATTTTATTTCTTCCTTTAAGATTCATTAGGCAGCAGGTTCATTAAGTAAATCTAAAAACTCAAAAGATATAGCTTCCATTTGATATACAACCTTAGAGGTTTTTGCAACCAAATGATTGAACGTTATATAACCAATTATTCCAACAATCAATCCAGCTACTGTTGTTGTCATTGCAGTATATAAACCATCGGACAAGAGCTTCATATCAATATTTCCACCAGCATTCGAGATTTCAAAAATGGATAAAATCATTCCGATTACAGTACCAAGAAAACCTAACATTGGAGCTGCTCCAGCTATGGTAGCCAAAACACTTACGTTTTTCTCAAGCTTATATACTTCTAAGCGACCTGCATTCTCTATTGTGGTGTTGATATCTTCAAGTGGTTTCCCTATTCTTGTAATTCCTTTGGCGATCAAACGAGCAACGGGTACATCTTCTTTCAAGCAGAGGGCTTGCGCTGTTTCAATTTTGCCTTGAGAAACAAACAAACGAATTTGATCCATGAAATTATCATCAATTTTTAAGGCAGAGCGGATGGCAAACCAACGCTCAAAATAGATGTAAAGTGCTATAATCAATAACAAAAACAGTAGGCCTATGATGAGCTGACCGCCCAAACCTCCGTTTTTAATTAACTCAATAAGAGATAGTGTTTTCTCCGTTCGTAACTCTTCTGTAACTTGTATAAAAAAAGACATCTTCATTCTGTTGGTGTATGGTTTTAACTATAGAACGATAAAGCTGCCAATTAAGTATAAATTACATGATAAAACCACGTAATAACATGAAGGTAAGAGAGCCAGAAATGAATCCTAGAAAAGCCAACCACGATATGTTTTTGAAATACCAGAAGAAGTCGATCTTTTCCATCCCCATCGCTACTACTCCGGCAGCAGAGCCAATAATCAACATGCTTCCACCTGTACCAGCTGAAAAAGCGATGAAGTGCCACAAAGGATTATCCATTGGTTCAGAAAACATTCCAATACTTGCTGCTACCAAGGGTACGTTATCGATAACGGCAGATCCTATTCCCAACAACATGATTACAATATCAGTATTGGGTATTGCTGTGTTGAGCGTTTCTGCAAAACCAAATAGCATCCCTAAAGACTCAAGAGCTGCTACAGCCAGTAAAATCCCTAAAAAGAAAAGAATACTTGGTAATTCGATTTTTGATAGTGACTTGTGAACTGGACTATGGTGTGCAGCAGAATCACTGTCTGCATCTATTGAGGTTATGTTAATCTTAGTTGCACTAAAAATCTCCGCAAAGGTAGAAACAACAGCCAAGGAGAACATCATTCCAACGTAAGGAGGTAGGTGTGTTATGGTTTTAAAAACAGGAACAAAAACAATTGCGGCAAGACCTAAATACAACATAGTAGAACCGTATTTATGAATTACTTCATCGTCTTCTTCGTCATTTGCTTCGATATCTCCTTTGAAAGCAGGTAATAAAGAGGCAACAAAAACTGGTACTACTACACAAACTACAGAAGGAATGAAAAGGTATGAGATCAGTTTCAACGTAGTTACTTTGTTGGCAATCCACAACATGGTTGTGGTCACATCGCCGATTGGAGACCAAGCACCCCCGGCATTCGCCGATATAATAATGAGTCCTGCAAACCAAAGTCGTGTATCACGATCACCAATTACCTTTTGTAAAATTGTTATTAGAACAATCGTTGCGGTAAGGTTGTCGATGATTGCTGACAATATGAATGCGAGTATTGCAAAAATCCAGAGAAGGGCTTTCTTGGATTTGGTTTTAATGAATGATTTGATAGTAGAAAACCCATTGAAATAATCGATGATTTCAACAATAGTCATTGCACCCAAAAGGAAAATTATGATTTCGGCTGTCTTCCCTAAGTGGTGTAATAAAATCTCTTCAATATGTGTTGGAACCAATTGCTTTAAACTAGTGTCTACCTCAAAAACCGGCATGTGATTTAAAGCAATAATTGCCCAGAGTATTGCCATCATGGCTAGAGCTGGGATTAATTTATCTATTTTCAACGTGTGTTCTAATGTAATGGCTAGGTAGCCTAAAATAAAAATAGATACTAAAATGATTTCCATATAGATACGTTTTGAAACTCTTTTAAAACCAAAAGAGGTGATTTTTTACTTTTAAATAACCGGACTAAAATATAAATTATATCCCAATTAAAGCTTAATTATGTTCAAATATAACTCCAGTCGAATGGTTATGTCGAGCGCCCGTAACAGAAGCAAAACAGTTATCCACCCCACAATACTTTAGGAGTCCTAAAAACCCGAAAATCATTGCCTCCTTATAATCAATCATTAAGTCGCTTGGAATGCATATTTCTGCTGTACTTGTTTTTTGAATTTGTTGCATTAAAAAAAGATTATGAGTCCCGCCACCGGTAAATAATATTTTTCCAGATGTAGGTAATACGTTTAGAAGTTGCGTGGCAAGGTGAACCGAATACGTATGCATTAAATCAGCAACTCGCTCTTGTTGGTAGGTAACAAAAATCGGCGTTAATTGCTCCGTTATCCACTCTACTCCAAGCGATTTCGGAAACGCCAAGCTGTAATAAGCTAACGAGTTAAGCTCTTCGAGAAGGTCTGGAATCAAATGCCCTTGAGCGGCTATCTTTCCATCCGCATCATAGGGGAGATTAAGCTTTTGTGCAAACGTATTAAAAACCAAATTCGCAGCTGCCACATCAAAGGCAATGAGGTGTTCTTGTTTCAATAAACTGATGTTTGCAAAACCGCCTAAGTTGACACAGGCCGCATAATCCGAAAAAAGTTGGAATTCCCCCCCAGGAACTAGAGGAGCACCTTGACCTCCAAAGGCAACATCCTGAGCTCTAAAATCACAAACAACAGTTATCTTTAAATACGAAGACAATTCTCTTTGATTTCCAATTTGAAACGTAATGCCTTGATCTGGTTTATGATGCACAGTATGCCCATGAGAACATACCAAATCAATTGTATAAGAGGGATTTTGAGCTATGAAAAGCTGAATTTGTTCCGCCAAATAAGTTGTATAATCTCGATTTAAAATAGCCAATGCCTCAGCCTCCAAAAAACGTGCATTTTCTAGTTGTTTCTGCCAAGAATCAGGATAGGGTGTTGTTGTTGTTGACACATAACGATACGTCCATTTCCCTTTGATCAAATTAAACTCAACCAAAGCTAAGTCAAGACCATCCAGAGAGGTTCCAGACATGACTCCAATCACGTAAAAGTGTTCTTTTTTCATCTTGAATTAATTTTCAATTAAATACAGGCCAAACATTAAACAACAGTAAATGAGACTGAATTTTGAATTAATCCCAAAAATAGGAAGATAATTTAATGAATTCTAAAAAAAGGGATTGAGAAAATCAATTCTCTTTAACAAGGTAAATTTTTGATGATCCACATGGCTAGAAGGAATCAAAATACTTTATTTTTGAGACACTAACAAAACCAACAATATATGTTACCAGAAAAACAAGGTTTGTATTCTCCTGATTATGAACACGATAATTGCGGAGCAGGATTCATTTGCAGTCTCAAAGGAAAAAAAACCAATGACATCATTGGTAAAGCCCTTGATATTCTAGTAAAATTAGAACACAGAGGTGCTGTTAGTTCTGATGGAAAAACAGGAGATGGAGCTGGAATTCTCATTGAAATTCCACATGATTTCATGGTGAAAAATTGTTCTTTCGAACTTCCTGAAGCCCATCAATATGCAGTTGGGATGGTTTTTTTACCTCAAAAAGAGAATCAACGTGATTTCTGTACTGCGCTTTTTGAAGAAGAGATTACAAAACAAGGTTTATCCATTCTAGGATGGAGAAAGGTTCCTGTAAACCGTTCTGTCGTTGGTCGTATTGCGCAACAAACTGAACCCTATGTAGGGCAGGTTTTTGTTGGCAAAGGCGAAGAAGATTTATCGGATCATGAATTCAATGTAAAACTTTTCATTGCTAGGAAAATAGCTGAGCATAAAATCATTGCATCAAAACTCTCACAGAGTCAATATTTTTATTTTCCAAGCCTCTCTACCCATACACTCATATACAAAGGATTGTTAGTTCCTGAAGATATTGAAGCATATTACCTAGACTTATCAGAGCCTCTAGTAGTAACTCGTTTGGCATTAGTTCACCAACGTTTTTCGACCAACACTTTCCCTACATGGGATTTAGCACAACCGTTTCGTTATATGTGCCACAACGGAGAAATCAACACCTTTAGAGGTAACGCTAGTCGTATGCAAATACGTGAAGAACTCTTTAAAAGTGATTTGATTGGTGATGAAATCAAAGAAATACTCCCGGTTATATTAAAAGGAAAGTCAGATTCTGCATCTATGGATATGGTCGTAGAATTATTATTGGCTACAGGAAGATCGCTTCCAGAAGTAATGATGATGTTGGTTCCCGAAGCTTGGGAAAAACACAAATCAATGGATCCGCTTAAAAAAGCATTTTATCAATACAACTCTTGTGTAATGGAGCCATGGGATGGTCCTGCTTCCATACCGTTTACCGATGGTAAATACATTGGAGCATTATTGGATCGAAATGGGCTTCGCCCTTCCCGATATACCGTCACAAAAGATGGGTATGTAGTAATGTCTTCTGAAGCTGGAGTTTTGGATATTGAACCTGCCAATGTAGAAAAGCATGGACGTTTAATGCCGGGAAGAATGTTCCTTGTAAATATGGATGAAGGCCGTATTATTGAAGACGAAGAAATTAAAACTAAAGTTGTTTCTGAACGTCCGTATCAAGAATGGATCGACAAACACTTGCTAAAATTATCTGAAGTTCCTTACACCGGAAATCACGTGACTGTTGAGTCTGAAGATTATGATACGCGGTTGCGAATTTTTGGATATACCCAAGAAGATTTTAAAACCTTAATCCTCCCGATGAGTATTCAAGGGAAAGAAGCAATTGGTTCTATGGGAACCGATACACCTTTGGCTGTACTTTCAGATCGTCCACAATTACTATACAACTACTTCAAACAACTTTTTGCTCAGGTTACCAATCCGCCTTTAGATGGAATCCGAGAAGAGATCGTTACCGATACATCGTTATCTATAGGAAGTGAAATGAATCTTTTTGATGTTTCTGAAGATCACGCCAAAAAACTAAGCATCCAAAACCCCGTTATTTCAAATGAAGATTTAGATAAAATCAAATACATTGATCATGCGGATTATAAGTCGGTTTCTATCTCTACACTTTATCCTCTTGAAAAAGGTGTAAATGGATTAGAAAATGCACTAGAAAATATCATAACTGAAATTGAAAAAGCAATTGAGACTGGAGTCAATATTGTTATTCTATCCGATCGTGGCGTTGCGGCTACCATGGCTCCTATTCCAATGTTGCTGGCTTGTGCTCACACACATAATTCATTTAAGCGTCTCAAGAAAAGATCCAAATTTGAAATTGTAATTGAATCTGCTGAACCACGTGAACCGCATCACTTCTCTTGCTTGTTCGGATATGGTGCAAGTGCAATTAATCCTTATATGGTTAATGAGATTATTGCGGATCAAGTTCAAGTGAAAAACATAAAAGGAATTGATGCTGATGTTGCAATTCAAAATTTCAACAAAGCCATTGCTACTGGGATTGTTAAAGTGATGAATAAAATCGGAATTTCAACGTTAAAGTCCTACCGTGGTGCTCAAATTTTTGAAGCCCTCGGATTGAGTGATCAACTCGTTGATAGCTACTTCTGTAATACAGCTACTCGTATTGAAGGAATTGGGTTGTATGAAATCGAAAAAGAAATTTCACGCCGTCAGAAAAAAGCATTTGATCTAGAAAGTCTTTCTGGATTGGATTTAGAAATTGGTGGCGAATATCGCTGGAGAAGAAATGGCGAAGCGCATATGCTAAACCCAACAACAATTGCAAAACTTCAGCAAGCTGTAAACCAAAACAATTTTGAAAGTTATGAGGTTTACTCGAAAATGGTAAATGAACAAACCGAAAAGCTAATGACCCTAAGAGGGCTGTTTGAATTTTCTAGCTTTGATCCTATTCCAATTGAAGAGGTAGAACCATGGACGGAAATCGTAAAAAGATTCAAAACTGGTGCCATGTCGTTGGGATCTATCAGTGCAGAAGCACATGAAAACTTGGCCATTGCGATGAATCGTATTGGAGGAAAAAGTAATTCTGGTGAAGGTGGGGAAGATGCCAAACGTTTCCAACCTGATAACAATGGAAACTGGAGAAACAGTGCCATCAAACAGGTAGCATCTGGACGCTTTGGTGTTACCAGTCACTATTTGAGTTCTGCAAAAGAAATACAAATTAAAATGGCTCAAGGAGCCAAGCCTGGAGAAGGAGGACAACTTCCTGGTCCCAAGGTCAATCCTTATATTGCGTCGGTAAGAAACTCAACACCTTATGTTGGTTTAATCTCTCCACCTCCGCATCACGATATTTATTCGATCGAGGATTTAGCACAATTAATTTTTGATTTAAAGAATGCTAACCGAGAAGCTCGTGTAAACGTAAAATTAGTTTCTGAAGTAGGTGTAGGAACCATTGCAGCTGGTGTGGCCAAAGCCAAAGCAGATGTGATTTTGATCTCTGGTTTCGATGGTGGAACGGGAGCTTCTCCCCTTACCTCGCTAAAACACGCCGGACTTCCTTGGGAATTAGGAATTGCCGAAGCACAACAAACACTCGTTATGAACGATCTTCGTAACCGAATTGTTTTGGAGTGTGACGGTCAAATGAAAACTGGACGTGATGTAGCCATAGCATGTCTACTGGGCGCTGAAGAATTCGGATTCTCAACAGCACCGCTTGTAGCTTCAGGTTGTATTATGATGCGTGCGTGTCACTTGAACACCTGCCCTGTTGGAATTGCAACGCAAGACCCCGAATTGAGAAAGAATTTCAAAGGAAAACCAGAACACGTAATCAACTTCATGTACTTTGTTGCAGAAGAATTGAGAGCGATTATGGCACAACTTGGATTCCGAAGTATAGACGAAATGGTTGGTCAATCGCAAAAAATTAATATGAAAAAAGCGGTTGAACATTATAAAGCTCAGGGTATTGATCTTTCTAAAATCCTATACAAGCCAGAAGTTGGGGCTGATGTAAAACTTCACAATACACAAAAACAAGATCACGGACTCGAAAATGTCCTTGATTTCAAAATAATTGAAGCTGCTCACCCAGCAATCTACAGAAAGGATCAACAACATTTGGACTTCCCTATTTGCAACACCGATCGAACCGTTGGGGCGATTTTGAGTAATGAAATTTCTAAAATGCACGGTGCTCCCGGATTACCAGAAGACACCTTAAGTTTGAAGTTTACGGGAACTGCTGGACAGAGTTTTGGCGCATTTGCTGCAAAAGGCTTGTTCATGAAAGTATCTGGAACCTGTAACGATTACTTCGGGAAAGGACTCTCTGGAGCAAAACTAATTGCTCAGGTACCCGAAGAAGCGACATTCAAAGCTGATGAAAACATCATCATTGGAAACGTTGCACTTTATGGGGCAGTAACAGGTGAAGCCTACATAAACGGAATTGCCGGAGAACGTTTTTGTGTTCGAAACTCTGGTGCAACTGCTGTTGTAGAAGGGATTGGAGATCACGGTTGTGAATATATGACAGGAGGTATCGCTTTAATCCTAGGAGAAACAGGACGTAACTTTGCTGCTGGAATGAGTGGTGGAATTGCATACCTATACAGTGAAGATGGGATTTTTGATGAAAAGAAATTCAACTTAGAAATGGTTGAGCTCGAAGACCTAACCGATCAAGATAAAGAAACAGTTCAAGGTTTACTTCATAACCATTCGGACTACACAAACAGTTCTAAAGCAGCTCATATCCTAAAAGATTGGCCAGACAGTTCGAAGAAATTCATTAAAGTAATGCCAACGGATTATAAAAACGCATTAGCAATGCTTGCTGCAGAGGAAGAAAATAAACTAAACGCTTAGGTCATGGGAAAATTAAGAGGATTTTTAGAATACGACAGAATCAAGGAAGAGACTATTGCTCCAAAAGAGCGTATTGGTAATTACAAAGAATTTACAATAGCCCCAAAAACAGAAGAACTCCAAGAACAAGGAGGTCGGTGCATGGACTGCGGTGTCCCATTTTGTCACAGTGGTTGTCCCTTAGGAAATTTAATTCCTGACTTCAATGATGCGGTTTATAAGAATCAATGGGAAAAGGCATTGCACATTTTACAAGCAACCAACAACTTCCCTGAATTTACGGGTCGTCTGTGCCCAGCACCTTGTGAGGAAGCTTGTGTTTTAGGAATTACAAACCCACCAGTATCTATTGAATTAATAGAAAAGTATATTGTAGAACGCGGATTTGCCGAAGGTTGGATTAAGGCACAACCTCCAACAGAACGTTCTGGAAAAACAATTGCTATTGTTGGTTCTGGCCCTGCCGGATTAGCTGCTGCTCAGCAATTGAACCGCGCTGGACATACAGTTACTGTCTTTGAACGTGATAATAAAATTGGAGGCTTATTGCGTTATGGAATTCCAGATTTCAAAATGGAAAAAAATATAATTGATCGTCGTATAGCAATTTTAGAAGCGGAAGGAATCATCTTTAAATGTAGCGTTGAAATTGGAAAAGATGTTAGCGCTGAGGCATTAGAAGCCGATTTTGATGTCATCTTACTTGCTGCTGGTGCAACCATAAAAAGAAACCTGCCCATTCCAGGTTCTGAACTGAATGGTGTGGTACAGGCAATGGACTTTTTGCCCCATAACAACAAAGCAGTTGATGGGCAATTGGAACGTGAATTAAAATATCTTGCAACCGACCGAGATGTAATTGTTATTGGTGGTGGAGATACAGGATCTGACTGTATCGGAACTTCCAATCGTCAGGGCGCAAAAAGTGTTGCAAATTTCGAAATCATGCCCAAGCCGGCAGACGAAAGAACAGAAGAAAATCCTTGGCCTTACTGGCCTTTCAAACTCAAAACAACTTCATCACACGAAGAAGGAATACATCGAGAATGGAGTATTTTAACTAAAGAATTTGTTGGAGATGCAAAAGGAAATGTTGTTGGTCTAAAAACAGTTGAAGTACGCTGGAAAAAAGTTCCTGGCGATCGTCCACAACTCATAGAAAAAGAAGGTTCTGAAAAAGAATGGCCTTGTGATATGGCCTTACTTGCTTTAGGTTTTACTGGTCCAGAAAAATCATTACCCGAGCAATTGGGTGTAGGTTTTGACAAGCGTGGAAATGTCGAAGGCATAAAGCAATATCAAACATCTAAACCCAATGTTTTCGCTGCTGGTGATGTACGAAGAGGGCAATCATTAATTGTTTGGGCAATTTCCGAAGGACGTGAAGCGGCTCACCAAATCGACACCTTCCTCATGGGAGTATCTACCTTACCTCAAAAGGAAGCTTCTGGAGATTTAGTTTCTGTTTA
>JABAZL010000059.1 GCA_018608425.1 Flavobacteriaceae bacterium | reverse complement strand
TTGCTAGCGAGGTTGTTTTATTGGACATCAAAGAAGGATTTGCAGAAGGAAAGGCTTTAGATCTTACCCAAACTGCAACAACATTAGGATTCAATACCCGAATTACGGGTGTAACCAACGATTATTCTCAAACAGCTAATAGCGATGTGGTTGTTATAACTTCTGGGATTCCAAGAAAACCAGGGATGACTCGTGAAGAATTGATCGGAATCAATGCTGGAATAGTAAAATCAGTAGCGGAAAGTATATTAACTCACTCTCCTGAGGCTATTATTGTTGTAGTTTCTAACCCAATGGATACAATGACCTATTTAGCACTTAAAGCAACGGGTCTTCCTAAAAATAGAATTATTGGAATGGGCGGTGCTTTAGACAGCTCTCGTTTCAAGACCTATTTATCAAAAGCACTAGACAAACCCGCAAATGATATCCAAGGAATGGTAATTGGAGGTCACGGTGACACAACCATGATCCCTCTAACACGTTTGGCCAGTTATAACGGTACACCTGTAAGCAATCATTTATCAGCTGAAGCGCTCGAAGAAGTTGCTGCAGCAACAATGGTAGGTGGAGCAACACTAACTAAACTTCTGGGAACTTCTGCTTGGTACGCTCCCGGAGCATCGGTTGCTTATTTAGTTGACAGTATCATCAATGATCAAAAACGCATGATTCCTTGTTCTGTATTTCTTG
The DNA here is from genome assembly GCA_018608425.1 of Flavobacteriaceae bacterium. Lineage (GTDB taxonomy): Bacteria > Bacteroidota > Bacteroidia > Flavobacteriales > Flavobacteriaceae > Arcticimaribacter. The sequence goes on along the minus strand of JABAZL010000059.1, from coordinate 11,540 downwards.
AAGGAGAATATGGAGAAAGCGATATCTGCATTGGTGTTCCTTGTATCATTGGAAAAGATGGTGTTGAACAAATTTTAGACATTCAACTCGACGCAAACGAACAAGAAAAATTCAAGAAAAGTGCTGTTGCAGTTCGAGCAATGAACGACGCATTATCTAGTAATGTATAGCATTTCATCGAAAATCATAAGAAACCGCCCCTTTGGCGGTTTTTTTGCATACAAAACAATCCTATAAAGTTGTTAAATCTTAGCTTATATTTTATATTTGCTCGCCTTTAACACGCTTAAAAATCAAACTAATGCAGAATAACGGACTAATAAAAGTTTTTGGAATCCTTTTTGGAATCGTAAGTATCTACCAACTTTCTTTTACTTTCATTTCAAGTGGCCAAGAAGACAAAGCTTCTTCTTATGCTATCAGTAGAGTTTCAGAAGATCAAGCCGATTATGTTTCTCTTAGAGAACAAGTCGAAACCAACTACTTAGATTCAATTGGAAATTTGCCTCTTTATGGATTTACATCGTACAACGATGCCAAAGGGAAAGAACTAAACAAAGGTCTTGACCTGAAAGGAGGAATCAACGTGATTCTTCAAATTTCAGTTAAAGATATCTTGAAAGGATTGGCGGATTACACCAAAAACCCAACTTTTAATCAAGCGCTTGATGATGCTGACTTACTTCAGAAAAGTACAGACGAGCCTTATGTTGAGTCATTCTTTACTGCTTTTGATGCTATTAAAGGTGAAACTACTCTTGCTAACCCAGAGATTTTCGCAAACAAAACTTTAAGTGATGTTATTAATTTTGAAATGACAGACGACCAAGTGCGTCCGATTATTCGTCGTAAAATTGATGAGTCTATCGTTTCTGCTTTTGAAGTATTAAGAAAACGTATCGATAAATTTGGAGTAACACAACCGAACATTCAACGTTTGGGAACTTCCGGAAGAATCTTAGTTGAACTTCCTGGTGCTCGTGACGTAGAACGTGTTAAGAATTTACTTCAGAGTACAGCACAACTTGAGTTTTGGGAAACATACAAAAACGATCAGTTCGTAAACTTCCTTTATGCAGCCAACAACTTGTTGATTGAAAAAGGAGTTAAAGAAAATAAAGAAGAAACGGAAGCTTCTGCTATTGACGATTTATTAGCTGATGTTGAAGCGAAAGATTCTGCTTCTATTGCTGCTGGAAATCCACTTTTAGATTTAGTTAAAGGATACGGTTACCAAGGTGGACCTGTTATAGCTCAATTTGCTAAGAAAGACAGAAGCACAGTAATGGGATATTTAGACCTTCCTGAGGTTCGCAGATTATTGCCACAACAATATCGTTATGTAGAATTTGCTTGGGGAAAAGAACAAGAAGGATCTGAAATAATTGATTTATATATTTTGAAATCAAACCGCGAAGGAGTTCCTCCTTTAAGTGGTGGGGTTATAGTTGATGCTTTACAATCATACGACCAAGTTGGCCAGCCTTCTGTATCCATGCAAATGGATTCTAAAGGAGCTCGTATTTGGGAGAATATGACTGGAAAAGCATCGAAAGAAGCAAGCAATATTGCTATTGTTCTTGATAACACTGTTTATTCTGCCCCTGGAGTTTCTAAAGGAGCAATAACAGGTGGGCGTTCAGAAATTTCTGGAAGTTTTACACTGAACGAAGCAATTGACTTAGCAAACGTTTTACGTGCTGGTAAGCTTCCTGCTTCTGCTGATATTATTCAATCTGAAATTGTTGGACCTTCCTTAGGAAAAGAAGCTATTCAGAGTGGAATTTACTCGTTTGGAATTGCCTTAATCATTGTATTGTTATGGATGATTTTCTACTACGGTTCTTCAGGAATTTTTGCTGATGTTGCTTTAGTATTGAACATCTTATTGATCTTTGGAATTTTAGCAGGTCTAGGAGCCGTATTAACCTTACCTGGAATTGCAGGGATTGTGTTAACAATCGGTATTTCGGTAGATGCTAACGTACTAATCTTTGAGCGAATTCGAGAAGAATTGAAGAAAGGAAAAGGACAATTGAAAGCTGTTGCTGATGGTTTTGACAATGCATTGTCTTCTATTTTAGATGCAAATATAACGACTGGTCTTACAGCCTTAATCTTATTTGTATTTGGAACAGGACCTATCAAAGGATTTGCAACTACCTTACTGATCGGTATCGCTACCTCACTCTTTACTGCAATTTTCATTACGAGACTTTTAATTGATTCACGTTCCGTAAAAGGAAAACTAGTTTCATTTGCAACATCTGCCACTAAAAGTTTATTCCAGAACATGACCATTACGTTCTTAGAAAAAAGAAAAACTGCTTATTTAGTATCTGGAGTTTTAATCGTAGCAAGTCTTGTTTCTTTAACGATAAATGGTTTGAATCAAGGTGTCGATTTTATTGGAGGTCGTTCGTATACTGTACGTTTCGATAAAATAGTAAACCCAACCGAAGTTGAAAGTGTTCTTGTCGGTGCTTTCGGTAGTGTTGAGGCTAAAACTTTTGGTGACGACAACCAGTTGAAAATTACAACCAAGTATAAAGTTGATGAAGAAGGGACTGCAATTGATGTAGAAATCTACGAAAAATTATACGCAGGTCTTCAAGCTTATCTTCCAGCTGGAATTAGCTATAACGAATTTGTAAACGGTTCGGATTCTAAAACAGTAGGGATTATGTCTTCTATTAAAGTAGGGCCAACAATTGCAGATGATATTAAGAAAAATTCTTACTTAGCCGTTTTTGGATCTTTGATCGTAGTATTCCTTTATATCTTATTACGTTTCCGTAAGTGGCAGTTCTCTCTTGGAGCCGTAGCTGCTGTTTTCCACGATGTATTAATTGTATTGGGTATATTCTCTCTTACGTATTCTATCATGCCTTTTAGCATGGAAATAAATCAGGCCTTTATTGCTGCCATATTAACGGTAATTGGATATTCTCTGAATGATACAGTAGTTGTTTTTGACCGTATACGAGAATTTACTAACGATCACACGAAGTGGGAATTGAATACTACAGTTAATGCGGCATTAAATAGCACATTGAGTAGAACGTTGAATACGTCGTTGACAACCTTATTGGTATTATTAGCCATCTTTATTTTTGGTGGGGAATCTATCCGAGGCTTTATGTTTGCCTTGATTGTTGGAGTAATTGTAGGAACTTACAGTTCGGTATTTATTGCTACGCCAGTAATGTTTGACACACAAAACAAAAAGACTATAGAAGAATAAGCTTTGAGTCTTTACTGAATAAAAAAAATCACGACTTAGGTCGTGATTTTTTTTGTTAAAACTTTTCTTGAAATATTAAATCCTGAGGTGTATAATTAAAAACTTTTTTTAAGAACCCGTATGTGCTCTAGATGATGCTTACTGTGCCAAGAGTATATCGCCAGCACAACGTAAAGTGGGTATTCTTTGGAGCCTTCAGGATGGAAATAAGTACGTTCCATTTGAGTGGTCGAAAGCTTATTGAAGAAGCTAACCCATCGATGATGAATACCTTCTATAATAGATAGACTAGGGGAAAGGTCACTAGAAGTAGCGTCCTCTTGTTCGGCCCAATCGGTTTCAGTATAACCTTTTATTTTAGGAGTATCTTCGAGTAATGCATGCTTGCATCTAAGGTAAGCATGGGAATGACTGTCGGCTAAGTGATGAACAACTTGAGCTACAGTCCAACCACCTTCTCGGTAAGGAGTTTGTAATTGACTTTCATTAAGACTGCTTACTTCTTCTTTAAGTAGTTTTGGGAAGTCCTTTAAAATGGATAGTGCTTTGCTTCTATCTTCAATAGAAGGTTGTGCGGCTGACCATTCAAATTTTCCTGTAGGGTAACGTAAAAGATCTAGGGGGGTCATAGGTTATTGGTTTGAATTTGATTTTTTAAACATAAAGAAAAGACCAAAAAGAATCATTGGAATACTTAGCCATTGTCCAGTCGATAAGAGGGGGATATAGGTTTCAAAACCACCTTGGCTTACTTTTACAAATTCCACTAAAAAGCGAACACTAAAAAGTACGACAAAGAACATTCCAAATAAGTATCCATTGGGTCGGTTTACTTTGTTGTTGTATAAATAGCGCAGTAAGAAAAAAAGGATAATGTATCCGATGGCTTCGTACAATTGAGCAGGATGTCTAGGAGCAATTTCTCTTCTGTTAAGAAAGACTACACCAAAATTATTGCCTGTATAATTTCCAACAATTTCTGAGTTGAAAAAATTCCCAACGCGAACCAATGCTGCTCCTAAACTTACTGGAATAACCAGTCGATCTAAGATCCAGATTAACGGCTTATAATTGTATTGCTTTTGATATAAATACAAACCTATCAAAATTCCAATAGTAGCTCCATGACTTGCTAGTCCTCTAAAACCTGTGAACTCATATCCATCGATTAAGCCGAATAAAAAGCTTGAACCTTCTAATGCTCGTATTGGTAAAAGAATTTCGATTAAGTGATTTTGATAATAGCCCCAACTGTAAAAAAAAACTTCTCCAAGGCGAGCTCCGAGAACAGTAGCAATAACAACATAAAAAAGTAAGGGTTCTACATATTCTACAGACACCTTTTCTTTTTCATACATTTTTTTCATCAGATATAAACCCAGCGAAAATGCAACAACAAACATTAAACTGTAATAATGTACTCCAAAACTTCCAATTTTAAATAAAGTGTCAGAAGGTGCCCATTGTATTTTTGAAAAAAGCATATGTGTCTATATTAGTTGGTTAAAAGTAGCTATTTTTTATGAATCCTGCCAGATTTATGGAACAGGATCATATCCTCCTTTGGCCCAAGGATGACAGTTTAAAATGCGCTTAAGGGTTAGGTAAAAACCTTTGAATAAACCATGTTTTTCAAAAGCCTCAAGCCCGTATTGTGAGCAAGTTGGTGTATGTCTGCAAGACGGAGGTGTTAATGGCGATATGTATGAACGGTAAAATTTAATGAGCAAGACAAAGGGGAGGATTAAGATTCTTCTCATTGTCTAAGTTTTATTTAAAGACTAAATCCAGTTCCATCTTTTCCATCCTTCAGTTGAACGCCCAACGCAAGTAGTTCATCTCGAATACGATCTGAAGTAGCAAAATCCTTATTGTCTCGAGCAGTTTTCCGAATGTCGATTAACATTGAAACGGTACCTTCTAGGGCGGTGCTTACTGCTGATTGATTTTCAGATCCATCCAACAAAATACCCATGATATCCTCAACAAATTCATGCATTTTATGGGATAATTTATCTTGATCTTCTACAGAAATTGTAGCTGTTTCATTTTTAACTGCATTGATGAACCGAACGGCATCAAAAAGCTGAGCAATAAGAATCGGACTGTTGAAGTCATCATTCATGGCTGCATAACACTTGGTTTCCCAAGCATCAAAATCAAAACCTGATGTAGCTTCTGAGGACGGCAATTGTTTAAGCGTTTGCATACCTTCTTGAAGACGAATGAACCCTTTTTCGGAAGCCAATAATGCATCTTCACTCAAGTCTACAATACTTCTGTAATGAGCTTGTAACAGGAAAAAACGAACAACTGATGGTGTAAATACTTTTGTAAAAATATCATTATCTCCCGAAAACATCGCGTCTGGAAGTATGTTGTTTCCAGTTGACTTTGCCATTTTTTGACCATTAAGAGTCAGCATGTTTGCATGCAACCAATAATTTACTGGAGCTTGATTGGTCATCGATTCGGCTTGCGCAATTTCACATTCGTGGTGTGGAAATTTCAAATCCATGCCACCTCCGTGAATATCAAATTGATTGCCAAGGTATTTTGTACTCATCGCAGTACACTCCAAATGCCAGCCTGGGAAACCATCACTCCAAGGCGAAGGCCATCTCATGATGTGTTTTGGCTCAGCTTTTTTCCAAAGCGCAAAATCCTGTGGACTCTTTTTGTCAGACTGACCTTCTAAGGTTCGTGTATTGTGAATGAGATCTTCAATTTTACGACCACTTAGTTTTCCGTAGTTATGGGTTTCGTTATACTTGAGAACGTCAAAGTAAACCGAACCATTGATTTCGTAAGCAAATCCTTTTTCAAGTATTGTCTTTATGATTTCAATTTGCTCAATAATATGACCCGTTGCTGTAGGTTCAATACTAGGGGGGAGGTTATTGAATTTAGCAAGTGTATCGTGGAAGTCAACGGTATAGCGTTGAACTACCTCCATGGGTTCAATAGCTTCTAACCGTGCTTTTTTTGCAATTCGATCTTCACCTTCGTCCGCATCATTTTCTAAATGTCCAGCATCGGTTATGTTTCGAACATAGCGTACTTTATACCCCAAATGTTTTAGGTAGCGATAGATTAAATCAAAAGACATGAAGGTTCTACAATTTCCCAAGTGTACATTGCTGTAGACCGTAGGTCCACAAACATACATACCCACGTAGTTAGGTGTGATGGGTGTAAAAATTTCTTTTTTTCCACTAAGGGAATTGTATACAGAAAGTTGCTGCATTAGAATTCAGTGTCGAGTTGGATATAGTCCAAAAATTCGCGTTTGGTTTCTTTGTTTTTGAAAGCACCTCCAAATTCCGAAGTAATCGTGCTACTACTGATATCACGAATCCCTCTAGAATTTACACATAAGTGTTTAGCATCTATGACACAAGCTACATCTTCTGTTCCTAAAACTTGTTTGAGTTCTTCAACAATTTGTAAGGTAAGACGTTCTTGTACTTGTGGACGCTGTGCATAGTATTGTACAATACGATTCATCTTGGATAAACCGACAACAGTGCCTTTTGAGATGTATGCTACATGAGCTTTTCCTACAATGGGAAGTAAGTGATGCTCGCAAGTAGAGTATAGAGTAATGTTTTTCTCTACGAGAATTTCTCCATATTTATATTTATTGCTAAAAGTTGAAGCTTTTGGTTTTTTATCGGGGTGTAGCCCACCAAAAATTTCGTTGACATACATTTTGGCAACTCGATTAGGAGTTCCTTTGATGCTGTCATCTGTTAAGTCCATCCCAAGAATTTCTAGGATTTCCGCAACTTTTTCTTGTATTAATTCAACCTTTTTGGGGTTACTTAGCTCAAAAGCATCAGCACGTAAAGGTGTGGTAGCACTACTACCTACATGATCATCGCCATAAGCATCGATCGTTTCTTCTAAGGAATTGTTCACTTTCATAGTATCTTTAAAGTCTCACAAAGATAATCATTTATGCTAGATTTTTTAGAGCATATTCCTTTTTAGATACAGGAGTTTTATTATAATTTAAGTGTGTAGGTTAAACCGACGGTAAAACGTTCTTTTTTAAGGTCAATATTATCTGTTAGACCAGTAGAAAAAAGTTGTTGTTGTCCATTAAATTCGCTGCTTACAATACTCAGGTCTAAAGAACTTCCGCCAAAGTTTATGCCACCACCAATGCTTTTGGATGAACTGCTGTTATCAAAGTTTTTTAGAGAAGCACCTTGATTAATATAACCAGCTCGAATACTGTAATTTCCAAAGCGATATTCTCCACCAACTCTAAGAATCCCAGCGGCATTTACATTCTGAATTATAACATCATTTTGCTCATTTAGAGAATCGTCATTAGGTTCATTGAACTGCGCTTTGACGTAGTTTACTTGAGTATAATCAACACTGATTAATCCTTTTTGCCCAAAAATGTATGCAAAACTTCCACTGTACTTTGATGGGGTTTTGAAACGATATTCTGGATACGTATTGATTACGTCAGGTTCTATTGTAATATTACTCCCATCATTACTTGCAGCAAATTCTATAGTTTCTTCGGTAATAGAAAACCAAGTAGGGCTTTCATAGCTTAAACCAAATCGAATCTGCTTATTCAATTTGGCAATTGCTCCCACTTGAAAAGAGACTCCTTCCCCGAAAGAGAGGAGTTCATTTTTGAAACGAAATGCATTGAGAGTAGAACTGTCAGCATAATTGCCTTCATAAAAATCATTTACCTGACGATATTCTAATTTGTGGGAATTGATGTTGATACCCACATTGTACTTGTTTAAATATTCTCCACTAAAATTGAGGGTGTACTTTTTGATACCGCCGCTTCTTTGTGTTACATATTCATGTATATATCCCTCTGTTCCTGGACTAACATTACTTATATATGCCCTGTTTGTTGATTCATCGACTACTGCATCAATGATAAATGATTGGTAACCCAAAAATCCTTGTTGAGCATCAAAACCAACATTTTCTCCTAGGTATGAGTATAAAGCTGATTCGTTTTCGTCGGATCTAATTTGAAAATTACTTAACTCATAACCTTGAGCATTATTCAAAAAGTATTGATCGACTCCGGTTGAGTTGTAACCATCTGCTTCAAAAGCATCATTGAAATTGGCAGTTTTTTGGTAATTAAAAGCAAAACTAATCTTAGACCATGGGCTCTCTACTGTGTTCTTTAAAACTAAAGCAAAGCCTACTTGATCAAATTCGGAATCACTATACTTAGTCTCATAACTGCTTCCAAAATAGGTGGCGTTGGTTTGGTTTCGAATGGAACTCGTAGTGATACTGAATTGGGTGTGTTCGAAAACTGACCCAGCAGCTGGGTTGTTGTCCAAAGCGCCAAAATCTCCTCCTAAAGCTCCAAAAGCACCACCCATTGCTGTGTATCGAGCAGTTCCGTTGAGATCAGATGTGCTGTATCGGAGAATATCCTGAAGGGATTGTCCATTCATAGAAGTGACAAAAAAGAGCAATAATATGGCTTTGAAATAATGTTTCATAGGGTATAGTTGGAATGAATATGGATGTTAATTTCTTCTACTTGATCTTGATGAACGTGAGCCAGAGCTTGACCTAGAAGAAGAACTACTTCTGCTACTTGAACTTCGTGCATTGGAACTTCTTCTACTGCTGTTGTTATTGTAGTTAGCAGTATTACTTCTCGAAGGTGTTGTTCTCGGTTTGTAATAGTTCGAATTTGTCCGTGTATTCGCGCTAGGTCTCGTAGCACTTGATCGACGAACACTACTGTTGTTAGCTGGAGTTATATACCGTCTTGTGTAATTACGGATTTCTTCACCATTTCTTCGTGTTACATTAGATGAACTACGAACTAAATTTGGAACTCGTGCTACTGAATTTGTGCTTCTTGAACCAACATTTCCTCGACGTAGAGAAGTGCCAGATATTCTTGAAGCATTGGAGTTGGATCGTCTTGTAGTGTTCGATGAACCTCTTCTAGAATTAGAATAGGCTCTTCTTTTTGGTTGTACACTATTTCTAGCTACGCGATTAAAATATCGGTTATTGTAACGATTGTATCTGTTGTATCGATTGTACGGAAAATAACCTCCATAGGAATATGGATTGTAAAAACCATAGGCATAGGGAGCATAGTAGGGATTGTAAAACCCCCAACGGTAGGGATTGTAAGCTCCTCCAAAACTACCGTAAAAACCGCCTCCAAAGTTTCCATAACCAAAACGAAAGCCATTGTTGAAATACGGATCGTAGCCTAGGTAGTTGAAACGATTATCGATAGGGCTTCCGACGACATACACATTGGTGCTTTGTGGTGCACTTCCCCATTGTCCTTGGGGCACTTGTGCTGAGTTTGGAGGATTTCCAGTATAGTTGTCGGTGTCGGTTAAGTATACATCTCCAGCGGATTCATCCCATGCGTATTCTTTAGATTTTTCATCAAAATATTGAGAGTATCCGGTCGATTTGGGTGTTTGTTTTTTAGGAGTATTTTGAACCTGTTGCTCACTTCCGTAAATACCATCAGTGGCATAGTAGGAGGTAGGTTGAAAACTACCACAAGAATATAGAAAAATAGAAAAAACAAAAAGAAACATAGTTCTTAAGATCGAAGCAGATGGATGATTTTTCATAACATTCAGTTTTAGTAGTTGTAACAAAAGTAAATTAAAAGAGATACAACTTGTGGTTCACTGCATACTAATTCAAATTCTGTGCCAGAAAAATATATAATTAAAACACACTAATTATTAGACTACTATGCCTTCTTGAATTGGCTTTGAAGTGTTAAACTCAAATAAACACCATTTTATTTAGACGTCACACCCGCATAGCTAGGACAATTTTTTAGTCTAAATTAAATTGTGATTCACCCTTTTTTTGTAGTTGAATCTAGAATGAAATACTCTAAAAACACTTAAATTTTAACTGAATTCCTTACTTTTGCTATAGCGTTAGACGACTGAATTTTAGTTTTTTAATAAACGTAAATATTTTTTTTGAAAAGATTATTTTCTAATGGTGCCAATTGATTTTCAAAAACAAATAGTTTTAAATTTTTAAATAAATTGCAAAGATCACGTTACAGTAGCTTAAGTTTCAGTTCTATCTATACCACCAGAGCTTCATCAGAAACGCTGGTATAATCTATAAAAAAGAATGTTTAAAGAATCTGAACAACTCATCAACTCCTTAGGTTTTAAAATCACTTCTCAAGATTTTGATCGACCCTGGGGAGGGTTTTTAGTCATTGACGAAACCCAAGCTCAAGAATTCTCTAATCACTTTTTTGATGGGCTGCATGTGGAAACGCTAAATATAGGAGGGAAGCTGAGTCCTAAGATTTTAATAGTAAAACCAGAATCCAGGCTGTCTTGGCAGTATCACAATAGAAGAGCAGAAATTTGGCAAATATTCCAAGGTTCAGCGGGTATTGTGAGAAGCGATAACGATACTGAAACCGAAATGAAAGTATATGACGAAGGAGATCAAATTGTTTTAAAACAAGGAGAACGGCATCGATTGATCGGTTTAGATAATTATTGTGTTGTAGCAGAGATTTGGCAACACACCGACAAAAATAACCCTTCAGATGAAGAAGACATCATCCGAGTACAAGACGATTTCGGTAGATAAAATTATAAAAGATGAGTAAGAAAAAAGGAATAATTGTTTCAGGATATTTTAACCCCATCCATAAAGGACATATCGAATATTTAATTAATGCTAAAGCACTGTCAGATGAGTTATTTGTGATAGTTAACAATGATCATCAAAGAGCTTTGAAAGGTTCTGAAGAGTTTCAGCAAGAAGCAGAACGTGTTTTTATAGTATCCAATATAAAATCTGTAGATCATTGTATACTATCTATAGATCAGGACAGAACAGTGTGTAAAACCATTGAAAAGATTGCTTTAGATTTTGGTGAAAAATATGAACTAAGTTTTGCCAACGGTGGAGATCAAAACAATAATAGCATCCCCGAAAGACCGATTTGTGATCAATTGGGAATATCCTTGGTCGATGGGCTTGGCGATAAAATCCAGTCGAGTAGTTGGTTGTTGAAAAAGTAAACAGTTTTTTGAAATACAGCAATGCAGTTATAATGTAAGCTGATCAAAATTTACTGAATATTCTATCCAAGATAACACAGAAAGCGCAGGGGTTAAAGTATGTTCTTATGCTTTAATCATTTCACTTTTCCTTTTCTCAAAATTCACTCCCGTTGATAAAATCACTAAACATTCTTTTTTTTAGGTAAAACAAAATGAAAACAATTAATTTTACACCTCAATATTTTAAAGAGCAT